>CABZIT010000003.1 GCA_902525795.1 uncultured Bacteroidota bacterium | reverse complement strand
CTCAGCAAGGATCTATTTATTCTTTTGTCATAATAATTTTTATTTATGTTCATTTGATGAATAAACTAGATAAAAAATATGGTTTTGATAAGTAATTTATGAGTATTCAGATCTGGACATATATATTAGTTGGATTTACTTTTTCTATATATATTGGAATTGCAATTTGGTCTAGGGTTAAATCCACAAAGGAATTTTATGTAGCAGGAGGTGGTGTTGGAGCATGGGCCAATGGAATGGCTACTGCGGCAGATTGGATGAGTGCAGCTTCCTTTATATCAATGGCAGGAATTATTTCATTTGCTGGTTATGATGGAGCTGTTTATCTAATGGGTTGGACAGGGGGATATGTTTTATTAGCACTTTTATTAGCTCCATATCTAAGGAAATTCGGGAAATTCACTATCCCTGAATTTATTGCTGAGAGATATTATTCTAACAATGCAAGATTGGTTGCAGTTTTTTGCGCATTAATTGTCTCATTTACATACGTAGCAGGACAAATGAGGGGAGTGGGAATAGTTTTTTCTAGATTTTTAGAAGTTGATATTAATACAGGAGTCATTATTGGGATGTTAATTGTTCTTTTTTACGCTGTATTAGGGGGTATGAAAGGAATTACATATACCCAAGTTGCTCAGTACTGTGTTTTAATTTTCGCCTTTATGGTTCCAGCTATTTTTATTTCCATTCAAATGACTGGAAATCCTATTCCACAATTGGGTTTTGGAAGTGAGCTAAGTGATGGATCCTCAATGTATCTTTTAGATAAATTAAATAATTTAAATACTGAGCTAGGTTTTAATGAATATACAGAAAACACAAAACCTCTGATTGATATTTTTGCAATAACCTTGGCTTTAATGGTAGGAACAGCAGGACTACCCCACGTGATCGTTAGATTTTTCACAGTTAAGAAAGTTTCAGATGCTAGAAAATCAGCTGGAATTGCCCTATTATTAATTGCAATATTATATACAACAGCGCCCGCTGTAGCCGCTTTTGCCCGTACAAATTTACTAGAAACGATTTCTACTAACTCATACAATGAAATTCCACAATGGTTCAAAAAATGGGAAGATACAGGGTTGATAAAGTTTAATGATTTAAATAAAGACGGAATTATTAACTACACAAATGATAAAAATAATGAGTTATATGTTGATAGAGATATAATGGTACTTGCAAATCCTGAAATAGCAAATTTGCCAAATTGGGTTATTGCCTTGGTTGCAGCAGGTGGATTAGCCGCAGCATTATCAACCGCAGCGGGATTACTATTAGTCATTTCTGCGTCAATTTCTCATGATTTGATTAAAAGAGTTATTTACCCAAAAATATCAGAGAAAGGAGAATTGACAATAGCAAGATTATCTGCTTTATTTGCAGTATCTATTGCTGGTTATTTTGGGATTAATCCACCTGGGTTTGTAGCTGCAGTTGTAGCTTTGGCCTTTGGACTGGCAGCTGCATCTTTTTTTCCAGCTATTGTAATGGGAATTTTTTATAAAAAAATGAATAGAGAAGGTGCCACAGCTGGTATGATTGCTGGAATAAGTATAATGTTATTTTATATGCTAAAGTTTAAATTTGATTTTTTTGGAGGTGGAACTGAGCAGGATTATTGGTTTGGCATATCGCCAGAAGGTTTTGGTAGTATTGCAATGATATTTAATTTTATTGTTGCATATTTTGTTATGATGATAACTCCCAAAACACCTCAACATATAAAAAAAATTGTTGATAATATAAGAGTGCCAGAAAATGAGTAATTACATAATTAATACAACTAATAAGTATACAGAAAGCTATAATAAATCTATTTCTGAACCGGAAAAGTTTTGGGGTGAATTAGCAAAAAATAATTTTAGCTGGTATGAGTATTGGTCTAAGGTTTTAGAATGGGACTTTAAAAAAGCTAAAATTGAATGGTTTAAGCATGCAAAATTAAATATTACAGTTAATTGCATAGATAGACATGCAAAATTAACTCCTGAAAAAATGGCAATCGTATTTGAACCTAACAATCCAAATGAAAAACCTAAATCTTTTACTTATTTGGAATTGTTAAAAGAAGTTTCCAAAACAGCAAATGTTCTTAAATCAATTGGAGTAAAAAAAGGGGATAGAGTTTGTATTTACTTACCTATGATCCCAGAGTTGGCATTTTCTGTGTTGGCATGTGCAAGAATAGGAGCAATACATTCTGTTGTTTTTGCTGGATTTTCTTCTGAAGCATTAGCTACAAGAATAAATGATTGTGAAAGTAATGTCATTATAACATCAGACGGTTCATTTAGAGGTTGCATGTATGGATCTAATTTTTCCTTTAAATCACCAGGCAAAAAACCTAAATTTTCACCAGCCTCGATAGCGGGTCTAGTTAATATTATTCTTTTTACATTTTTATTTTTAAGCGCTTTTACTGCTAATGCAATTCCTGTATATGTTTTTCCGGTACCTGCAGGCCCAATTGCAAATACCAAATCATTATTTTCTACACTATCAACAATTTTTCTTTGATTGACAGTTTTGGCTTTAATTATCTTACCATTTACACCATGTAAGATTGGTGTAAAACTTTTTTTTGAAGTTTCAAAATCAATTTCAAAATTGTTTAAGAAAGAATCAATTAAATTATCCTCAATATTTTCAAATTTTAGGGTGTAATTAATTAATTTATTTATCTTTTTTTCGAAATCAGATAATTCATTAGAGTTTCCATAAACTTTAATTTCGTCTCCCCTAGCAACAATTTTTAAATTGGGAAAATTAGATTTAATGGTTTTAATATTTACATCATTAGGACCAAAAAAATCTATGGGATCAATTTTGTCAATTTTTATAATTTTTTCTTGCAATTAAAATGATATTAACGTAAATAAATTTAATCGTTTATTTACCTAAATTACGTAAATTAAGGTCTATATTAATGGAATAAATATTAACATTTTTATGTCAATTATCACTTTGATTACAGATTTTGGGTATAAAGATCAATTTGTTGCTCAGATGAAAGGTGAAATTTATAGTAATTACCCTGAGTCTCAAGTTGTTGACATCTCTCATAATATATCCCCTTTTAACATTATGGAAGCTGCCTATATTCTTGAAAATAGTTATAAATCTTTTCCTGAAAATACAATTCATATTATTGATGTTGATTCTGAAAAAAATAAAGAAAAAAAACATATAATTGTACAACTTGATAATCATTATTTTATCACTTCTGATAATGGGATTATGAGTATTTTATCCCAAAATATTAACTACCAAGAAATTTATGAAATTTCAATTCTTAATGAATTAAATCCTATGGAATCTAGTTTAAAAACTTTTTCAAAAGTTGCATGCCATTTATCAATGGGTGGAAAACCTGAAATTGTTGGTAAAAAAATTAATAAACTTAAAAATGTTAAAAATTTAAAGCCATTTGTAAATTCTGAAAACACGCAAATAATTTCAAGTGTTATTTATATTGATCACTTTGGAAATGTTGTAACTAATATTAAAAAATCATTTTTTGATGAAATTGGTAAAGGCAGAAAATTTGAAATATCAGCTAGAAATTATAAATTCAATAAAATTTATTCATCATACTCTGATATTATTAACTTTAACCTTACTGAAGATCAAAGAAGTGATGAAGGAAAAGCCTTAATTATATTTAATTCAAATAACTATTTACAAATCTCTATATACAGAAGTAATCCTGAAAATGTTGGAACTGCTGCAACTTTACTTGGCTTAAAAATATATGATAGTGTTTCGGTGATATTTATTAGCTAGCTAATCTTATGTTAATAAGTTTATTTATTAATATTTTACCATTATGATATATTTGTAATTAAATCAGAAAACTTATGAAATTTATAGTTTCAAGTAATTCATTACAGAAAAAACTTCAAATTCTTGGTGGGGTTATTAATTCCTCTAACACGATTCCAATTCTAGATCATTTTTTATTCCAACTTGATAATTCAAAATTAACAGTAACGTCAAGTGATTTGGAAACAACAATGATATCATCAATTACGGTCGATAGCACCAGCAAAGGTGAGTTTGCAATACCTTCCAAACTTTTAATAGATACTCTAAAAACATTTCCGGAACAGCCATTAACATTTACGATTGAGGATAATAATATTGTTGAAATCAGTTCTAGTCATGGAAAATATGCGCTTGCATATGCCGATGGTGATCAATTTCCGAAGACAGTTAACCTTGATGATCCATCAACTACTCAAATTCCTAGTAAAGTTTTACAAAAAGCTATTAACTCCTGTATATTTGCATCCGGAAATGATGATTTAAGGCCTGTAATGAGTGGAGTATTTTTTCAATTTTCTACTGAATCAATAACATTTGTCGCTACAGACGCACATAAATTAGTAAAATATTCTAGGTCAGATATTAAAGCTTCAAATACAGCCGAATTTATCATGCCAAAAAAACCATTGAATTTATTAAAAAATATAATTGACTCGGATCACGATATAACTATTGAATATAATAATTCAAATGCCAAATTCAAATTAGAAGAAATGATAATCATATGCAGGTTAATTGACGGACAATATCCAAATTATGAAGCAGTTATACCGAATGAAAATCCCAATGTAATGTCAATCGAAAGATCAACTTTACTAAGTTCGTTGAAAAGGGTTTCAATTTTTGCCAATAAAACAACTCATCAGGTCAGATTAAAAATAGCTGGTGCCGAACTAAATATTTCTGCGGAAGATGTTGATTTTAGTAACAAAGCTGAGGAAAGATTGACATGTGATTATGTTGGTGATGATATTGAAATTGGCTTTAATTCAAGATTTTTAATTGAGATGACAAATAATCTGGAAAGTGATAATTTGAAATTGGAAATGAGCCTTCCAAATAGGGCTGGTATTTTAAGACCAATGGATGGTTATTCGGAAAATGAAGAGCTAATAATGCTGGTTATGCCTGTCATGCTTAACAATTAAGATTATTTCTTGAAAATGACGAGTTTCGCTTTATATCCGGTTGAAAGTAACCAACTTTTATTTGATATTTCATTTCCGTATTGATCAAAAACGACTAATTGAGCAGTATTTGGACTTGATTTACCTTCGTTAAGGGCAATAAAATCTATATTATTATAGCCATCATCCAAATCAATATCAACAGTGTAATAAGTTGAGTTCAAAATAATGTTGGGGTGAATGACGGATCCATTTAACATTAGCCTAATCCTATCACCGTCAACGTATTCATGGTCTCTACATTTAACCGTTACATAATTAGATCTGGTTTCGATATTGCCAAGAAAAAAATCACGATTTAAGTCTGAATTTTTATTCTTACCCTCTGAAAAATCTTGTCTTATTTTCCAGGTTGGTTTTACAAGATTGCTTTGTTTGGATAAATCTATGTCATTATTATTGTCTTCTGAATTTATCTCATAACGGAAATATTGCTTTGGAGGCTTGCTAGTTAATCCTTTGGGTGAAAATTTGTTAAGCGAAAATGAATTATCATTAATATTATTTGTATCTAATGATTTGATCTCAATTTTTGTGATATTATAGTCTTGAGAAAATGAAAATTGAAGAGTTATTACAAAAAAGAAAAAAATTAGTCTCACACGTATAAAGTTGTATTACAAATATATTTAAAATGATAATTAGTAAAAAGATAAAGGAAAACCATCTAAAAAAAATATTTGGCTCATTAGTACTTGTTTTAGGTTTACTAATTCTTCTAAAGGGAGTTATTTAGTCTTTTTAAAAAAAAAACCTAAAGGAAGAATCAAAAATAACGCGTAAAAATTAAAAACTAAACCTATAATTGGAACTAATATCATTAACAAGAGCAAAAAGTTTTTATTCTTCACTTTATCCAGAATGATCAGAGGCTTTTGAATTAACAAAAGTTAAATAAATTAATATTATAAGAGAGATCAAAGTAAAAATTGTTGATCCAAATCCAAAATTCAGAAATATAAAATCGGAAACAACTTCATATGCAACAAAAATGTAAAAAATATTTTTACCCTGATCTTCAAAAACAGCAATTATCCTTTTATAGTAAGTAGCTAAAGTAAACCATATCACGGGCACAATACATAAAATAAATGCAATAATCCATCCAATGGTCAGAGTGGATACAATGTCATTTAAGTAAAAATCAGGATCTTGGCCAATTTTTGTGCCTAATTCTTCAGCAAATAATTGTATTTCCGCTTGATTTTCAGCACTTGGATCAGCTAAATCAAAATCTCCCAGAGACATAAAATAGCTTGTCCAAAAAGAAATTAGGGTTACTAAAAAAGGAATCGATAGAAGTATTGAAAATAAAAGTCTGAGTATGAAAGTACCTCCGCTTATTGTTTCAGAAAATTTAAAAAATTTCATAATTATGTTTTTAGATTGGAAATTTAAAAAAAATTTTGGGGGTTTTACTCATGTAATCTTTATATTCATCTAAATGCCCCCATTTTTTATTGGCAGATTCTTCTAAAAAATTAACACCAGAAATCCTTGTAAGAAGAAGATAAACAAAAACAGGTGAAATTAAAGTAATGTATTCAATCCCTGATAATGAGGAAATTGACATCACACTTATTCCAAACCATAACAATATTTCCCCCATGTAATTAGGATGTCTGGAATAGCTCCATAGTCCAGAGGTAATGAATTTGTTTTTATTGACGGAGTTCTTCCTAAATAATGTTTTTTGATAGTCTGCAACAATTTCAATTATAAATCCAAATAAAAATAATATTAATCCAAAATAAAACAATGTACCTCCTTCTACCCCAGAGTTTGAAGAGATAGCTGTTAAAACACATAGCAAACAAATGCTAACCCATGTTCCAGACAAAGTCCAAGTCATTAAAAATCTGGAAAAAGATGGTTTAATTTCTATAAACCTTTTATCTTCTCCATCTTTATTTATTCTCATAAAAAGAAATGTTCCTAATCTTATAGCCCAGCAAGAAATACATGAGACAACCACAATAGAAAATATATTAGTTGATGGCGCATTTAAAAGAGCATAAAAAGACGCAATCAAGAAGGTAATGCTTCCGGTCAAATCAAAGAACTTCTCAGTTTGAAAAATGTAAGCTGGGATAAATAACAACCAATGAATAAAAAATATTAATAAAACAATATTAGTTATTAATTGATTTCCCAAAAATAAAGAAATTGCGAAAGGGATTAAAAATGCAACTATTGAAAAAAGAAATTTTAAAAAAACTGATCTCATCATAAATTTAAATATATCATGAATAAAATTAAATATATAATCAAATATATTCTATATAAATTTCTACTTTTTAAATATTTATCATCATCTGGGTAAATATTAAATAGTAAACCTTTAATTTCTTTTAAAAAAACAGGTTTAATATTGATTTTCCAATCATTAGTTTTATAAACTATTTTTCTAAAATCACTTCTTAGAAAAGTACTTGGTAAGCCCCAGATAATTAATACAATAAAAATAAAGAGTTTCATAGTCAAGTTGTTAACAAAAGTTAACAATTTTCGTTTAATATTAATTAATTGTTATTTGAAATTTAATCAATTGTTAATAATTTGATTTAAACAAATTAAATAAACTAAATTATGAGAAATATTATTACTTATTTTTTCTGCTTTGTTTTCATTTCTGTTACATATTCTCAGGTTACTACATCAAGTTTAAGAGGTGTAATATCAGATGAAAATCAGGTAGAATTACCAGGTGCTAATGTTGTTGCAACGCATAACCCAACGGGTACTGTTTACGGAGCAGCAACTAATATTGATGGACGATTTGATTTAAGGAATCTGCGTGTTGGTGGACCTTATACAGTGACCGTTAGTTATGTTGGATATAAAGATCAAGTATTTGATGATGTATATCTTGACTTAGGTAAATCAGAAAACGTCTCTATTGCATTAGTTCCAGATGCAGAACAATTGGACGTGGTTGTTGTCGAAGGATCTTCATCAGGTGGAGTTTTTAGTAAAGGTAGGACAGGTGCTGAAACAAATGTAGGTGCTAGTGAACTAAGAAACCTTCCTTCAATTACAAGATCTGCTTTTGACTATACAAGACTTGATCCTACTGCTAGCAATGGTTCTTTTGCTGGAAGAAATGACCAGTATAACAACTTTTCATTAGATGGTGCAATTTTCAACAATCCATTTGGATTAGATGCTGCAACACCTGGTGGACAAACGGATGCACAACCTGTATCATTAGATGCCATTGATCAGATTCAAGTTGCGACAGCACCTTATGATGTAACCCAGGCTGGTTTTACAGGTGCTTCTGTAAATGCGGTTACTAAGAGTGGAACAAATGAAATAAAAGGGACCGTTTACTCTTTTAACAGAAATCAAGATTTAACTGGATCAGAAATTAATGGTGAAGAAATCTTTGTTCCAGAATTGACTCAATCTCAATCTGGATTTAGTGTTGGTGGACCAATACAAGAAAACAAGCTTTTTTTCTTTGTTAACTATGAAATGGATAGCAGAGATGATTTAGGTCAATCTTGGTTACCAAACAGAGGAACTGGAGCAATTAATGAATCACGAGTTGCAGAAAGTGATCTAATTCTTGTCCGTGACGCAATGCTAGGTTTGGGTTATGATCCTGGTTCTTATGAAGGTTTTTTACATAGAACGGAGTCATCTAAGGCTATTTTTAAATTAGATTGGAATATTGATGATAAAAATCAATTAGCATTAATCTACAATTGGTTAGATGCTTCAAAAGAAAAACCTGCTCATCCAACAGCTCTTGGATTTAGAGGTCCAAATGCATCGATTCTTCAATTTGAAAATTCTGGTTATCAAATAAATAATATTTTGAATTCTTTTCAGCTAGAATTAAATTCATATTTGTCAGATAATATGACAAACAAGCTTCAGGCTGGATATTCTCATTTTGATGACTTTAGAAATCCCATGTCCTCCCCTGCTCCTGCAATAACTATTCAGGACGGAGCTGGCTCAAACTATATTATTGTTGGACATGAGCCATTTTCTATTAATAATAGATTGGATCAAAAAGTTATTCAGTTGTCCAATAATCTTACTATAAATTACGGTAATCATACTTATACAATTGGAGGATCTTTTGAAAAGTTTGAATTTGATAACTCCTTCAATTTAGGTGTATATGGATATGCAAATGATAATGGATATGTTGGAGCATTTGGCGCTCTTCCATCTGTTGATGCTTTTTTAGATGCTGTTGACAATGGTTTAATTTCAGAAGCCCTAGCTAATGCTCAGTCAGTTTATGATAGCAATAATGAAAATGATTCTTGGGCTCTTTCTGAAACAAATGTTGGGCAATTATCTTTCTATGTTCAAGATGAATGGGATGCTAATGATGATTTAAAACTCACATTTGGTTTAAGAGTTGATAAACCATTATACTTTGACTCAGCTGATAAAGCACAAGAAGTAATTGACGGCACTGGTGATTATGCGCCAAATACACCCTATCAAAATCCCGATACCGGAGGATTAGAGTTGTTGTTAAATACTCAGATGCCAACTGATGATTGGGTATGGTCTCCAAGATTTGGATTTAACTATGATGTTAACGGAGATAACTCTTTACAAATGAGAGGTGGTACAGGTTTATTTTCAGGTAGATTTCCGTTTGTATGGCTCGGTAACCAACTTGGAAATCCCAACTGGTGGTTTCATCAAATGGTAGATATAGATTACAAGTACCCTCAAGTATGGAGAAGTAGTCTTGGTCTAGACAAAAAGATGGAAAATGGTTTAACCCTAACAGGTGACGTTACTTACTCTAAAGATATATATGGTGCTCATGTTCAAAACTGGGGTTTAACCGCACCCTCTGGACAATTAGTAGGGGTTGATAATAGACCTATTTATACTGCAGATGACCACATATTAGTTAACGGTGATGGTCTTGGCTTTGGAGCACAGGCAAATGCTTATGTATTTACTAATTCTGACAAAGGTGAAATTTTAAATGTTTCATTTAGAGCACAAAAAGAGTTTGAGAATGGCCTATATACTAGTTTAGCATATAGCTATTTAGACTCTAAGGATGTGAATAGTATTGAAGCTGAAATAACTGGTGATGCATTTGCAGGAAATCCTGTTGTTGGTGATGCTAATGCTGATGTATTATCCTATTCAAAATATGGTGACAAACAAAGAGTTGTTGGTGTTGCTGGTAAGAGTTGGACATATGGCAGTAATGATCAATGGGGTACAACTGTTTCCACAATATTTGAGTATTCACAAGGAGGTAGATTTAGCTACACTTATGGTGGTGACATTAATGGAGATGGATCAGGTTTAAATGACTTGATTTATGTTCCAACTAGCGATGAAATTTCTCAAATGAACTTTTCTGGAGCTGGAATGGGAGCCGCATATGATGCTTTTATTACCCAAGATGATTATCTGAGTGAGAGAAGAGGTCAATATGCTGAAAGATATGGCGCTTTATCCCCTTGGAAAGGAAGATGGGATGTCAGATTACTTCAAGATTATCATTTAGAAGTTAGAGGAAAAAGGAATACAATTCAACTGAGTTTAGACGTGTTGAATGTAGGAAATCTGCTTAATTCTGAGTGGGGACTGGTTCAACAACCAAATGCTGTACAACCAATTGGTGTAAGCGTGGAAAATGGTGAACCAACATATACCTTTGACCCTGATTTAACTGAAACATTTGGTTATGACGCAAGTTTATTATCCAGATGGCAAATGCAATTTGGTCTTAGATATATATTTTAATATTTTTAGTTAAGAAAAAAAAAGCATCTCATTGAGGTGCTTTTTTTTAATCCTTTTTTAAGATCTTAAAAGAAGCTGAATTATTTGTGTTTTCTTCTGTTATTTTTAGAAAGTAAGTTCCATTTTGTATTCCTGAAATATCAATTTGATTTCCAAAATCATTCAAAATGATTTTTCCATCCACAGAATAAATCTCTAGTTTATAGTTTTTATCAGATTTTAGAGTAATAATACCATCAGAAGGGTTTGGAAATAGACTCAATTCTTCAACTGTTGAATTTTCAACACTGAGATTCTCGTCAAACATTTCTTGCAACAAATCAATGGGTTCAATACCAGGAGGTTGAGATGCAATATTAAATTCCAATGAAGGTTGATTTGGATTATCATCAGAGTTGTAAACGACAAGAAATGCTGTAGCTGAAGAAGTTCCTTCATCAAGACATCTTTCATCTGCCCCGGGAAAATTAGCTCCTTGCATAGCAGCCATTAATTTTTCTGCAAGAGTCCCTTGAGTATTTAAAAAATTATATTCCATATTATCAATGACACTTTGATTAAGAAGAATATTTCCTTGAATGCTGTACGTAGCCCCTTGCCTATCCTCTTTATAGTCATCAGCAAGATTTCCAGTGTATCCAGCTGTTCTAACATTTCCTGAGTCATCAAAATCAATTATTCCGTATTGTCGATACTGATAATTTCCAGCATTACAATAATCGTTGTTATTGAGCCAAGTTATAATTTGAGACGGGGAATACCCTGATTCCATCAAAGTTGTTGCATTTGCCATATTAATGTTTGGAACACATACAGAGGCCTGAGAAATAACTCCTCCCTTTCCAGGAATAATTGATGATATTATATCAATTATACCGTTGGACTCACCAAACAAGCAAGTAGCTCCAGCAGCTCCAACTTCACCTGTTTCAGGGTCTACAGCGATAATTGAAAATGTATCCTGTGAAAAACATATCGAGGGAATTAAAAATAAAATTGAAATAATAAACTTTTTCATGAGTTTTGATGTATTGTTATAATAATGATATTTTGTTCTATATTTTTGTTAACTCAACGTAATCAAAAAACATGCTAAAAATTGCTTTTGATAATATTTATATGCATAAACTAAAAGAGAATCATAGATTTCCAATGATAAAATACGAACTTATTCCAGAACAATTAGTAATGGAAAACACATGTAATGAGGAAAATTTTTTTGTACCTAAATCTGTTACTGATAAAAATGTTCTACTAACTCATGATAAATTGTATTATGAAAAACTAGTTAATTTAAATTTAAGTAAAAAAGAAGCCAGAGCAATAGGATTTCCATTATCACAAGAACTTATCGCAAGAGAGAAAAAGATTGTACAAGGAACAATAGAATGTACAAACTACTCTTTAGATTATGGAATTTCAATGAATATAGCCGGTGGAACACATCATGCATTCACTGATCGTGCAGAAGCTTTTTGTATGCTCAATGATCAAGCAATAGCAGCAAATTATCTACTAAATAATAAACTATCCAAAAAAATCATGATTATTGATTTAGATGTCCATCAAGGGAATGGTACAGCTGAAATTTTTCAAGGAAACAAAGATGTTTTTACAGTTTCTTTTCATGGAGAAAAAAATTATCCATTCAGAAAAGAAAAAAGCGATTATGATTATGCTTTTAAAGATTATACAACTGATAAAGAATACTTAAATATTGTTAAATACGAAGTAAAAAGACTTGTGGATAATTTTATGCCAGATTTTATATTTTACCTTTCTGGTGTGGATATAATTGAAAATGATAAACTGGGTAGACTTTCAGTATCCATAAAAGGTTGTATGGAAAGAGATAAATTTGTCATTTCCTTATGCAAAGAATATGAGATTCCTGTTCAGGTAAGTATGGGAGGTGGATATTCCACAAAGCTTAATGAGATCATTGAGGCACATGCCAATACATTTAGATTGGCTCAAAATATCTTTTTTTAATTCCTAATTTAGACGAATAAATCAACAGACAATGGCAAAAAAATTTACAAATAATGAGATAAAATTGAGTGAAATCCCAAATTTTGAGCATATTATAACAAAGAAATTAGAAAAAAGTTATCTCAATATTGTAGTTATTAATGAAATAATTGGATTCATTATTTTTGCAATTATTTTGGGTGTTTTATTCTATTTTGTAAAATTTTTCAGCTTTAGTAACTATAAAATATACTATATAGCTGGTTTTTTGATTATTTCAGTCTTATCATTCTTCTACAGTTTAACTAGTTTCAGAAAAAAAAGTTATGCTTTTAGAGATCATGATGTGATATATAAATATGGGGTATTTAAAGAATCATTGGTAATTGTCCCTTACAATAGAATTCAGCATATTGCCCTGCATCAAGGTTTTTTTTCAAGAAGATATAACCTCGCTTCCCTAGAGTTTTACACTGCTGGTGGTTCTAGCAGTGATATCAATATTCCTGGTTTTCAATTGGAGGATGCTAGAAACCTAAAAGAGATTGTTTCAAAGAAAATTGAAAAAAAATAAAATGCAGAAAGAGTTAGTTAACAAATTTTCGGAATTTCGAAAACAATCCAAATTAGGTTCTATCGTATTTTTTTTCGAGTCTGTTCGAAAGAACATATATAATTTTATTTATGTTTTTTTACCAGCACTACAGGGTTATTTTCTTTTATCACTTACCATTTTTGTATTGGTTTTAATAGGGATTGGCATATTTTCTTTCATTAATTATTACTATTTCACCTATAAGTTTGATTTTAATAAATCAGCATTTATAATACAAAAAGGTTTTTTTACCAAAACAAAACTTTCTATACCATTTGAAAAAATTCAACAAATAAACTTTAATCAAAATTTAATACACAAAATATTTGATTTGTTTGAAGTTCAAATGGATACTGCAGGATCTGATAATACTGAAGTTGATATAAAAGCTGTTAGTAAGGAAATTGCAGATGATTTAAAGGTAATTTCAGCAAAAATTAAGAAAAAAGAAATACTTAAAACTACAGTTAAGGATAAAGATAATAACTCACTATATATCAATATTTTAACACTTATAAAAATTGGCTTAACATCTAGGTACTTTGAAACATTTGGACTAATATTAGGTACTTTAGCATTAGGCTTTCAATTCTTAGAGGATTTTAATATTGATTATACTGAAAATATTGAGCAAGTACTTTCTTCAACTAATTTTGGTTTAATATTTACATTAGTTGCTTTATTGATTATAATAATAGCAATATTGATTATAAATTTAATATCAACAATATTAAAATATTTTAATTTCTCTGCAATAAAAAGTTCAAATAACTTAGAGATTAGTTATGGACTTATACAAACAAAATCAATTATTCTATCACCAAGAAAGGTTCAACAATTTCAGGTTATACAGAATTACATTCAAAAAACTTTAGATATACTAGAAATCAAAATTAATCAAGCTTCCAGCACTAAAGTTGTAAAAGATAATAGCAGATCAAAAATTATAATTCCAGGCTTTACTGAAAATGAAAAAAGTGATTTGTTTAAGTATATATTTAATAAAAATGTACAAGAGCAGCATCAAATGAAACCTCATATTAGAAAGCTTGTGTTTAGCCTCATTTTTCTATCTATTTTACCTGCATTAATATTCTCATTAATCTTATTGTTTTTTAAAATATTAACTTTAAAATATGTAGTACTAACTACTTTAGGTTACCTAATTTTAACAAGTTTTGTGAATTGGAGACTCTACAAAAATAACTCATTAATAATTGCAAAAGATTTTATAATATATAAGTCAGGTTTTTGGGATATTAAATCAACCATCATTGAAACCTTTAAAATACAATCAATCATAATATCTCAACCTGTTTGGCACAAAAAAAGAAACCTTGGAGATATTGTATTTTACACTGCAGGTGGATATATCAAAGCCAAAACATATAACTTTTCTGATTTAAAAAAAATAGTCAATAGTAGTATCTATTCTGTTGAAATCTCAAATAAAAAGTGGATGTAAGTTTTTTATAAAACTGGAACACCATTTGAAATCGCTGAAATAGAAGCGACTGCATAAATATCTTTCATATAAACATCGGTATTCTCATCCCCTTCAAAACCAGTCCAAAGTTCAGATTCAAAATAACTGTCAATTGCATCTCGACTTGTGAAATAATAAACTCCTCCGTAGATTTTTTTATCACGATTGTTAATCATCGTTTTTCCAATCATGCCTGGAAAATTTTCATTACTAAACACTGGAGCATACTGTTTTACATCACTACTCATCTTTTCATAAGAAGGTGGATCAACATAATTATAATTTACAACTAAAATATGCAACCCCTCAGTATCTTCAACATTATTTGATTTTTTTCTAGATGCATGCAATCCATTTGCCTGCTCAGTACCATCAAATGCGTTATATATGTTTGTTGAGAAATTTACAAGATTAGGATGTGAAACAACCCCTTTCCATATTTCTGATTCAAGGAAATTCTCGACGGACTCTTTACCAGAAAAATAATATATCCCTCCAAAAACTTCTCTATCTTCTGCTCCAACGAATGATTTTCCAATAAAACCAGGAATATCTTCAGAATTAAAGTTTGGTGCTACAACTTTTCCCAAAGCAGCATGCTCTTCTAGTGTCATATTCTCTAGCTCGTAATTAACCACTAAAACTACCTCATCCGCGTAAATAGAATCGATTTTGTTTGACTCACTGCTCTTGCATGCTAATAATCCAATACAGATTGCCAATGTTATAATTTTTTTCATTTTTACTTATTTTGATTTAATTATTATACAATATGGCATAATTTTTATTTTTTGGAATATTATATGAATTATTCTTATTAACAAACAATACTTAAACAGACTAAATTCTATCTTTGTTTTATGAAAAAATCATTTTTCGTATTTCTTTTACCCCCTCTTTTATTGATACATTTCATAACATATGGGCAAGTTTGGAATGAAGTAAATGGATATGATGGTGTAGGAAGACATCATCCAATCACTGTAGCAAATGATAATTATGGTTATATGATTGCTGGTCAAGATGCAACATTTAGCAATAATTTAGATGATGTATATAGATATAATATTGCTCTTGATCAGTGGACTCAACTTAATTCTTTTCCTGGAGGAGGAAGAGGATACGGATATGGTGTTTATCATGAAAATGATGCATTTTTAGGTTTTGGTTCAAATAATAATGGCTTTCCTACCGACTGGTGGCATTTTGATATGAATAATGAACAATGGACACAGCTTGCCTCATTCCCTGGCACAGGAAGAAATCATCCTGCAATGATTTTATTGAATAATAAAATTTTTGTTGGACTTGGTAGTAATTCCAGCGGAAATCTTGATGATTGGTGGGAATATAATATTGAGTTTAATTTCTGGACTCAACTTCCTTCATTTATAGGAGCACCACGACACCATCCGTTCTATTTTGGAATTGATAATATTGCCTATGTGGGTTTTGGACATGGGAACAATGTGAATGGACAATTAAATATATTTAACGATTTTTTTATGTGGAATAGTGAGTCTGAAAGCTGGGTACAATTAAGTGACTTTCCTGGTGAAGGTCGTGTGGCTGGAACCCAATTTTCAGCAAATGGAAAAGGTTATATTTTGAGTGGTGACGGAGATGATCATGATTCACTTGATTATGGTGAGTTCTGGGAATATAATCCTGACACTGATTCATGGATAGAACTACCACCACATCCCGGTGGAGCCAGATGGGCACCTGGGTCATTTGTTTCTGGTTGCAATGTTTATTTTACAAGTGGTTTAATTCGTGATACAAACTCATTTCCGTCCGATTTATACAAATTTTCTATTAATGAAAATTGTGGTTGTACTGATGAAAATGCATTTAATTTTTCAGCTGAAGCTACCACCGATGATGGATCTTGTTGTTACGTTGGAGGATGTACAGATATAAATGCATTTAATTATAATCCTGATGCATGTTTTGATGACAATAGCTGCGTAGCTATTAATTTGGGTTGTACAGACCCTTCATTTTCCGATTACGATCCAGATGCAAATATTGAAGTGTTTACTGGTGGACCAACTTCTTTAAATGAATATGGATCTGGAGGATATCATTATAACGATTCATGGGATATGATATTCAATGTCTATGAAGATACATACTTAAGCTCCATTGACGTAAATGCGCAAAATTCAGGCGCAATTACAATAGACATTATCAATGCAAATGGATCAGTTTTTGCACAATTTGATTACAATCTAAATCCAGGATGGAATACTCTTAGTTTAGAAACTTTAATTCCACAGGGAAACAACTATACTATTGGGGTTACAGGAAATAATCAATCTATTGGCTTATATCGAAATAATGCTGTTCCAAATGGAATATTTCCAATTGATATTGCTGACAGAATAACAATAATTGGAAATACGACAGATAGTCCTGAAAGTTATTTTTATTATTTCTATAATTGGACAATTGATGCAAGCTGCTCAGGTAGCTTGTCTAATCAAGAAAGCTTTTTAAATGACATTTCTATATATCCTAACCCCTCCTCTAGTTACTTATTTTTAAATAACAGTACAGTACTGGAAGCCAAGGTTTATGATTTAAAAGGAAAATTAATTTTAATTGAGAATATTACTAACAAGCTAGATATCAGTTATTTAGACAAAGGAGTTTATATTATAAAATTCTCTGATGGATCTAGTGAATTAATTCATAAAATAATTAAACATTAAATTATTTTTTTAACCTCAAGATTAATATAAGTATTGCTAATGCAGCAAGACCAATTCCAAAATAAAGTATTGACCAAGGATCAATTCCTAAATAATTAGAAATTAATTCAGCACTTATTGAAACTGTAAGACTTAATATAGAAAGCCATATAATGGTTTCATTCCAACTAAATTTCATAATATAATAATTTATTTAAATTCCTTATGTGCATTCTAAATCAACATAATCCTAAACATGCTACCCCAAAAACATTATAAATCTATAGCGGTGTCAATCAGCGCTAAATGAGAATATGCCTGAGGAAAATTTCCAAGCAATCTTTTAGACTTAAAATCGATATCTTCACTAAATAGGCCTAAATGATTACTTAATCCTAATAAATTTTCAAATAGTTTTTTTGCCTTTTCTTTTTCCCCGATTTTATTTAATGAATTAATGAACCAAAATGTACAGACAGTGAATGATGAACTTGGTAAACCAAAATCATCGTCATTTTTATATCTGTACATCAAATTTTTTTCCAACAATTCTTTTTCAATACATTTTACAGTTTGTACATATTTTTTATCATTTGCACGAATAAATCCATATTGTTCCATCAACAGAACCGAAGCATCTAAATAATCTGAGCCATAAGACTGGGTAAATGCTTTCTTTTTTTTATTCCAAGCATTTTTATGTATATCATCATAAATTTCATCTCGAAGTGCATACCATTTTTTGGCAGATTTACCATTTTGAATCAAAGTTGAAATTTTAATTGCTCTATCTACCGCAACCCAACATAAAAGCTTTGAAAAAGTAAAATGCTGATCATCTTTTCTAAATTCCCAAATTCCCTTATCAGGTTTTTTCCAATTATTTTTAACGACCCAAACAATTGATTTGACTATAGACCATAATTCCTCCAAATTATCCGTTTCATTTAAATTTTTTTTTATTTGAAAATAAATCGCATCTACTAAAATCCCATAAATATCATTTTGCTTTTGAATATATGCTGCATTTCCAATTCTAACAGGTTTAGAATTTAAATAACCTGAAAGATGTGTTAATTTCTTTTCTTCCAATTTCTTTTCACCATTAATTCCATACATTATTTGAAGTTTTTCATTTTTATCAGGAATAAGATTAATTATATAATCAATAAAATTTTTAACAATTTTATTATGTCCTAGCTTTGCAATTACCTTTATTACCATAGAAGCATCCCTAATCCAACAAAATCTATAATCCCAGTTTCTAACTTCCCCAATTGTTTCAGGAATTGAAGTTGTTGCAGCAGCTAAAACAGCACCTGTTTTTTCAAAAGTCAATAACTTCAATGTTATAGCACTTCTTAGAATTTCCTTGTTATAGTTATTAAATTTTGGGGTTTTTGACGACCAATTTAACCAGTAAACTTTAGTTTTTTCAAATTCAATAAAGACATTCTCTTTCGAAACAGCAGATATTTTTTCATTGTAAGAGATTAATGAAAATTCATCTTTAGACAATTCAATTGTATTTTTATTTAAAAAATTCTTCTTATCAATGCTAGTGTATAAAAACAGTGTATTATAAACATCCTTATCAAGAATACTAACAATAAATTTATCTTTAATATAATTATTTGTAATTGCTGTGGAGTACTCAAGCTTTGGATCATATATAATTTTAAATTTTGGCTTACCACTCTTATGTATAAAAATTCTTATAATTTCAGGGGGTGAATAAAAAGATCCATTTTCTTTTTGATACCGAGGCATAAAGTCTATTAAATCAAACTCATCTTTACCATTAGAAAAATTTGTCTTTAAAATGGCTGTCTTATCGATATAGGTTTGTTTAACAGAGTATGAAGATTCACAAACGATTTGAAAAGAACCTCCAATTTTTTCATCTAATATCTTAGCGAAAACAGATGATGAATCAAATTTTGGTAAGCAACACCAATCAATTGAAGAATTCTCATTAATAATAGCAGAAGACTTGCAATTTCCTATAATTCCGTAATTTAAATTATCAAGCATGTTAATTAATAATAAATTTGCATAAATTGTTTAATATGGCTAAGAATATTATAGTTTCAAACAGATTACCAATAAAAATCTCTAAGGTAAATAATTCTTTTAAATTTACACCAACTTCAGGTGGATTAGCAACAGGTATGAACTCTATTCATAAAAATAAAAATTCTTTATGGATTGGATGGCCTGGAATATCAAAAGATGAAATTGATTCTCTTTCATTTGAAACAATGAATAAAAAGTTATATAAATCTGGATATTGTCCAGTTCATTTGTCATCGAATAATATAAAAGATTTTTATTATGGATTACCTAATAATTGCTTGTGGCCTTTGTTTCATTATTTTATTGAATTCTCCAAATTCGATAATTTACATTGGGAAAAATATAAAGAAATTAATGAAAAATTTAGTAATTGTGTTTTATCTAATTTAAATGAAAATGACACAGTATGGATACATGATTATCAGCTTATGTTATGTCCTAAGATAATTAAAGATAAAAGACCCGATATTAAAATTGGCTTCTTTCTTCACATTCCTTTCCCCTCTTTTGAAATTTTTAGAACTTTTCCAAGAAGAAAAGAATTGCTGGAAGGAATTTTAGGCTCTGATGTAATTGGATTTCATACCTATGATTATCAAAGACATTTTTTAAGTTCTGTCAAAAGAATACTTAAGTTGGATGTTAATTTCAACAATGTTATTTATCATGATAGAAAAATTCTAGTAAATACATTTCCAATGGGGATTGATTTTAAAAAGTTCAATGATGCTGCTCTAAATCATAAGAAGCAAAAAACAAATGAAAAATCTGAGTTAAGAAAGCAATTAGAACTGCATAAAAAAGGATCTAACGAAAGTAAACTAATATTATCAATTGATAGATTAGATTATACGAAAGGGGTTATAAACAGGTTAAAGGCATTCGAAATTTTTCTTGATAAATTTCCATCTTATTGCGAAAAAGTTAGATTAATTATGTTAATGGTCCCAAGCAGATCCGATGTTCCTGAATATAAGAAACTAAAAAAACAAACTGATGAACTTGTAGGAAGAATAAATGGAAAGTTTGCAACAGTTAACTGGACTCCTATTTGGTACTATTACAGAGCAATGGATTTTCATGATTTGATCGATTTATATATGTTGTCTGACATTGCAATGATTTCTCCTCTCAGAGATGGTATGAATTTAGTGGCAAAAGAGTATGTTGCAACTAGAATAGATAATGATGGAGTATTAATTCTTAGTGAAATGGCAGGTGCCTCAAAAGAATTGTATGAGGCACTTTTAGTTAATCCATTTGATCTAGATTCTATGGCAGATACATTGTATAAAGCTTTAAATATGTCTTTAAAAGAACAAGTAAAGAGAAATTTAAGTATGCAAAAACGGATAAAGACATATAACGTGAAGTTTTGGGCACAAGAATTTATTAATGCATTAGAAAACAACCCAAACCCTAAGGAAAAATTTAGTGCGATTAAAATAGATAGACATATTTCAGAAAGTATTTTGAAAAAGGTCAAAACTTCAAAGAAAAAACTAGTTTTATTAGACTACGACGGAACACTTGTAGAATTTAATGAAAATCCTGAATTAGCTGTTATTGATGATGAATTAAAAAAAATAATAAACAAAATTGTTAATTATAAAAATACTCAACTAGCAATTATCAGTGGTAGAGATCAAGATTTCCTTGAAAAAAACTTTGATCAAAAAAAAATAATTTTAGCTGCTGAGCATGGACAATACATGAAATTTAAAAAAAAGAAGTGGTTGAAAATATCTCCACTTAATCGAAAATGGATAAACAATTTAATGCCAATTTTTGAGTCTTTTACAAATAGAACGCCGGGAACTTTCATTGAAATTAAAAAAAGTAGTATTGCATGGCATTACAGAATAACAGATCCAGAGTTGGCTGCAGGAAGAGTAGTTGAACTTAACACTGTGCTGTCAAGTATGATTTCTGATGATCTTTTGATAATTAACGCTAATAATGTAATTGAAGTAATTCCTTCTTCTATTAATAAAGGAACTACTGTATCAGAAATTCTTAGTAAGGGAAAATATGATTTAATAATTTCTATTGGAGACGATGTTACCGATGAAAATATGTTTAAATATTTACCAAAAAGCGCTGTTACTATTAAAGTTGGAAAAAAAATAACAAAAGCTAAATATTACTTAGATAATGTTACAAACGTAAGAGGTTTATTAACTAAAATTTTCAACTAAAATTTATAACTAAATAAAATCTTTTAGCTTTTGAATTGATTCAATGCAGTAATCAGGACGTATTTTGCTTTTTCTAAAAATATTTTCTCTAAACTTTCCAGTTTTTACTAAAAATGTACCAAATCCCATTCTATTACCTCCCATAATATCATTAAAAATATCATCACCAACAATTGATATTTCTTCACTATTCCAATCTGATATTGCCAATTTAAAAAAACTTTTAGATGGTTTTCCAACAACAATAGCTTTTTCACCCGTAACATACTCTAAGCCTTTAACAAATGCACCACAATCAATTTGTAATTCTCCTTTTGATTGATAATATTTACCCTTATGTAAGGCTATTATTTTTGCACCTTCAAGAATATTTTTCATAAGCTGGTTCATTAAATTATAATTCCACTTATTTCCAATATCACCAATCACAATTCCATCAATTTTTCTTTTATTATTAATTAATGACTCATAGTCTTCTTGACCTTCTTTATTTAAAATAAGTCTACAATTTTTTAATTTTAATTTTTTAGCCATTAAAAATCCAGCATAATTTGCTGTAAAAACTTCTTTCTCAAAAATATTTAATCCGATTTCGTTTAATTTCTTTGTAAATAGCCTTCTAGAGAGAGTTGAATTATTTGAAATAAACCTAAACGGAATTTGCTTTTCTCTCAAAAGATTAATTATTTCAACAGCACCACATAAAACTTTATTATCCTCATAAAAAACACCATTTAAATCAAATAAAAATCCCTTCAAACCCATTCTAAACAATTTACAATAATTAATTTTTTTTCATTATATTTATATAACTACCTGATTATCAACTGTTTACTTACCGATACAAAACTTAGAAAATATATTTCCTAATAGTTCATCATTGGATATCTCACCAGTTAGTTCACCAAGAAAGTAAGAAGCTTGTTTTAAGTCAATTGACAACAAATCTGAAGAGATGTTTTGTTTTATTGATAATTTGATTTTTTTTATTTCATTTAAGGTTTTTGAAAGAAGATCTAGATGCCGGGCATTTGTAATAATGACATTATGCGAATCAATATTGAGCCTTGACATGTAATTTGATATTCTTTCAATTAATTTGTCGATATTTAATCCTTGCTTAGCACTTATTTGTATAGCTGAAAATGACACTAAATTATCATCTAAAATTTTTGTCGTAATATCACATTTATTTATCAGCACTATAATTTCTTTATCCTCAAAATCTTTTTTTATTTTAACAATTTCTCTTAAATAATTGTCAATATTTTTATAATTTAAAACAGATTTATCAATTAAGTACAAAATAATCTCTGCCTCTTTAATTTTCTCATAGGTTTTTTTAATTCCTAGATTTTCAATTTTATCTTCTGTTTTTCTAATGCCAGCTGTATCAATAAACCTACATTTAATGCCATTTATATTAATTTGATCCTCAATAAAGTCTCGTGTAGTTCCAGGAATTGAGCTAACTATAGCTTTTTCTTCATTCAGTAAACAGTTTAATAGAGTAGATTTACCACTATTTGGTTTTCCGATTATTACAATTGGCAAACCGTTTTTTATGACATTCCCAATTTTAAAAGATTTAACAAGATCAGTTAATTTTATTTCTATAGTTGAGACCAAATCATTTAATTTATTAAGGTTTGCAAACTCTACATCCTCTTGAGAAAAATCTAGTTCAAGCTCAATCAAGGAGGCGAAATTTACTAACTCTTCTCTTAATTTATTAATATCATTTTTAAAACCTCCTCTCATCTGACTTAAAGCCAATTTATGTGAAGCTTTGGTATTACTTGCAATTAAATCTGCCACTGCCTCAGCCTCAGAAAGATCCATTTTTCCATTTAAAAATGATCTTAGAGTAAATTCACCGGGATCAGCTATTCGGCAGTTATAATTCAAAATAGTTTGTAATATCTTTTCTTGAATATAAACACTTCCATGGCAAGATATTTCAACTAAATCTTCACCTGTGTAGGATTTAGGATTTCTAAAAACGGTAACTAAAACCTTATCTATGATCTGATCTCCATCCTTAATATATCCTAGTTGTAGTTTATGAGATTCTTGATCTGATAATTTTATTTTATCAAATCCATAAAAAATATTATCAATTTGATTTATACAATCATTACCTGAAATTCTAATTAAGGAAATAGCTCCCAAACCAGGAGGAGAAGCTATAGCAACTATATTATCAGTTTTAATCATTTTTAAAAAATGTTAAATAAAATAAATAATTTTTGATGCCAAATATACTATATATTTGTTATAAAGAATTTTAATGCATTTATTAGTATTCCTATTTATTTACCCCTTAATTTGGTTTGTTTCTAGACTCAACTTCAAACAATTATATTTAGTTTCTGATTTTTTTTATTACGTATTATATTATGTTATTGGATATAGAAAGAAAGTTGTAAGAAATAATTTAAAATTAGTTTTTCCAGAAAAAACTAAAAAAGATCTTCAATTAATTGAAAAAAAATATTATAGAAATCTTAGTGATGTTTTTTTAGAATCCTTTAAGTCAATGAATATTAATGAGGATGAAATAAAAAAAAGATTTCATTTTACAAATCCAGAAGTTCTAGAGAAAGTTTATGATTCAGGAAAAAATCTTATTATTATGGGTAGTCACTACTGTACATGGGAATGGTGTTTTATCATGGACAGAGTTACTAGATTTAAAATTTATGCAGTTTACAAAAAAATCGCTAATCCATATTTAAACAGATGGGTAAAAAAAATTAGATCTAAATACGACTGTGAACTGATTACAACAAATGAAACCTACAGAAAAATTGCTAAGCAATCAAAGGGGAAAAAATTACATTTGTATGGCTTTGCTTCTGATCAATCACCAAGTAAGAAAAAAGCATCGTATTGGAATAAATTTTTAAATATTACAGTTCCAATTCACACAGGAGCAGAAATTATTGCAAAAAAATACAATATGCCAATATTATTTATGGATGTGATTAAAATTAAAAGAGGATTTTATGAGGCTACTTTTAAGGAAATTACGTATGATCCAAAAAACTTTGAAAATTTTAAATTAACAGATATTTTTATCAAAATGGTTGAGGAGCAAATCCATAGAAAACCTGAATTTTATACTTGGACTCATAGAAGATTTAAGCACAAAAAAGACAACTAGCCTCTAATTTCTTCAAGAAATTTTTTTGATAATTCTTCAGCTTTTTCTTTTGTTTTAGCTTCAGCATAGACTCTAATTATGGGTTCTGTATTACTTTTTCTAAGCTGAACCCATGAATTCTTGAAATCAATTTTTAAGCCGTCAATATTTGAAATCATTTCATTTGTGTATCTATTTGAAATTGATTTTATCAATTGATCAAAATCAATATTTTCATCAATCATAATCTTTCTTTTACTTATGAAATAATTTGGATAAGATTTTCTTAATTTCGATACTTTTACATTTTGTTTTGCTAAATGACTTAAAAAAAGTGCGATGCCTACCAATGCGTCTCTTCCATAGTGAAGTTCAGGTAAAATTACTCCACCATTCCCTTCACCACCAATGACGGCGTTCTTTCTTTTCATTAATTCTACAACATTTACTTCGCCAACAGCGCTAAAAAAGTGCTCACAATCGTGTGTTTTTGTTACGTCCCTAAGTGCTCTAGATGAACTCAAATTACTTACGGTTGACCCTTTGTGCAAAGACAAGTAATAATCTGCACAAGCTACTAATGTATACTCTTCACCAAATACTACCCCATCTTCACATACAAATGCCAGTCTATCGACATCAGGGTCAGTAATAATTCCTAAATCAGCTTTGTTTTTAACAACAGATTTGGAAAGTTCTGTTATATTTTCTGGAAGAGGTTCTGGATTATGTGGAAACTCACCTGTAGGATCACAAAAAATCTTGACACAATCTACATTTAGTTTTTCTAAAAGCATGGGAATTGCAATCCCTCCAGTTGAATTAACAGCATCAACAACTATTTTAAATCGTTTTTTCTTAATTAAATCTACATCAATACTGTTAAGTTCTAATATTTTATCAATATGTATACTTATATAATTATTTTTAAAAAAAATATTTCCATTTTTTTCTTGAACTTTTATAAATTCCTGAGATTCAGATACTTTTATTAATTCTTTACCTTCATTCTCATTAATAAATTCTCCCTTTTCATTTAACAACTTCAATGCATTCCAATTTATTGGGTTATGACTGGCAGTTATAATAATACCACCATCAGCCTTTTCCTCTGTTACTGCAATTTCAACTGTAGGTGTTGTTGAAAGACCCAAGCAAATCACATCTAAACCTAAATTGATTAAAGTATCTATAACAATTTTTTCAACCATTGGCCCTGAAATTCTTGCATCTCTACCCACAACAATTTTTCTGCTTTTAATTTTATTATTTTTTACTAAAATTGTAACAAATGCAGATGTAAACTTTACTATGTCTTTACTGGTTAAATTTTCACCTTCGATATCTCCGATTGTACCACGAATACCTGAAATGGACTTTATTAATGGCATTATAGTTGTTTTGGCAAATATAATTGATTTTATATTCTGTTATGACATTTGAATTTGTAAATTCATCCTTTGATATGAAATCTTATTTTCACATATTTTTTTGCTTCATAATATTGAACTCATGCTCAAGTAATGTGAAAGAATGTGATACTAGAGACGCTATGGTAGTCAGCGCAAGAAAAGAAGCAAGTGAAATAGGATTAATGATGATGAAAAAGGGTGGAAATGCATTTGATGCAATGATTGCAACTGAACTTGCTCTCGCAGTAGTTTACCCGTCTGCTGGAAATTTGGGTGGTGGTGGTTTTATGGTTTACAGACTTAGTGATGGTTCAGTTGGATCATTAGATTACAGAGAAAAAGCACCAATAAAAGCTACGAAAAAAATGTTTTTAAATGAGATAAATGAAATCATTCCAAAATCCAGCACATATGGTGCTCTTTCAATTGGCATTCCTGGTACAATTGCTGGAATTTTTAGAGTACATGAAAAATTTGGATCATTACCCATTGAAGAAGTTTTTAAACCTGTAATTGCATTAGCAAATAATGGCTATAAAATTAATAATAAACAAAGTGAAAGATTTAAAAAATACTTACCCGAAATAAGAAAAATTAACTCAACAAATTCAATGTATTCTAGGGAATATAAAGCAGGTGATACAATTAAAAATATACAGCTAGCAAATTTACTTATTAGAATCATGCAAAATGGACCTGATGAGTTTTACAAAGGTGAATCATCGAAAAAACTTATCAAGTTTTTAAAAAGTAAAGGTTCAATTATTTCTGCAAAGGACCTTGAAAAATACAAAGCAATTTGGAGAACTCCAATAACGTTTCAATATGATGATCTTAAAATTATTTCAATGCCTCCACCCTCAAGTGGAGGGATATGTATAAACCAGATTATGAAAATGATTGAGCCCTATGATTTAAAAAAATTAGGACATAATTCATCTGATTATATTAAACTTTTAGTCGAATCTTTTAAAAGAAGTTACGCAGATCGTGCAGTATATATGGGAGATCCTGATTTTAATGATATTCCTTACAAGAAAATTACTAACCAAAATTACCTAAGTAAAAAAATGAAGCAGTTTTCTTTTCAAAAACCCACACCACCTCATGAAATTTACTCAACTAACACAGAAATAAAGGAAAGTTTAGAAACCACTCATTATTCAATTGTTGATCCTTTTGGTAATTCTGTCTCTGCAACTACTACACTAAATAGTTCTTTTGGATCCAAATTGTTTTGTGATGAGTTAGGTATTTTTTTAAATAATCAAATGAATGATTTTGCAATTAAATCTGGGCATCCTAATATTTACGGTCTGATTGGCGGGGAGATTAATAGTATACAAGCCGAAAAAAGAATGTTAAGTTCGATGAGTCCTACAATCATAGAAAAAAATAATAATTTTTACATGACACTAGGTACACCTGGAGGATCAACAATTATCACGTCTGTAATTCAAACTATTTTGAATGTACATGAATTTAGTATGGGTATGGAAGAATCAGTTAATTCACCAAGATTTCATCATCAATTATTCCCTGATGTGATAAAAATTGAAAAAAATAAATTTAATGATATGCTATTAATTGATCTTGAAAATGATGGTTACGATTTGGAAATTGTGACTCCATATGGTCGAGTGGATGGAATTCTTGCATTAGAAGGATGCCTAGAGGGTGGTTCAGATAACAGAGGCAATGATTATGCAATCGGATTTTGAGTAAAATGAAAAACAAAGATACTATCTCAATATATTCAGCTAATTCAAACAACTTGAAAAATGTTTCTGTTACCATTCCAAGAAATAATTTAGTTGTTATAACAGGACTTTCGGGGAGCGGAAAATCATCCTTAGCATTTGATACTATCTATGCTGAGGGTCAGCGTAGGTATGTTGAAACTTTTTCAGCCTATGCTAGACAATTCCTATCAAAATTGGATAGACCTGACGTAGATAAAATTACTGGTTTATCACCCGTAATATCAATTGAACAAAAAACAGTCAATAAATCACCCAGATCTACAGTAGGAACAACAACTGAGATATATGATTTTCTACGTTTATTATTTTCAAGATGCTCTGATGCTTATAGTTATATTACTGATAAGAAAATGGTTAGCTACAATTTAGAGTCATTAGTTGATTTTATTAAAAAAACCTTTGATCAGAAGAAAATAATATTATTAGCTCCTGTAGTAAAATCGAGAAAAGGAAATTATCAAGAACTTTTTCAGCAAACTATTAAAAAAGGATATACACAATGTAGAATTGATGGAAAAATCATGGATATTAATAATAACACATCTTTAGAAAGATATAAAAATCATGATATTGAAATTGTAATTGACAAACTTCATCTGTTAAATGATAAAAATCAGTCAAAAAGACTTAAATCAAGCGTAGAAACATGTTTATTCCATGGAAATAAATCAATTTTAATCATTGATATTGAAAATGAAGAAGCAAAATATTTTAGTTTAAACTTGATGTGTGAAGATTCAGGCATTTCCTATGAAGTTCCTGAGCCAAATAACTTTTCTTTTAACTCTCCAAGGGGTTCATGTAAAAAATGCAAGGGGATTGGATTTAATAAATCAGTTGATATTAATAAAATAATTCCAGACAAAAACAAATCAATCAATAATGGAGGTATTTCAATAGTATCAAACAAAAAATCATGGGTTTATAAACAAATAAATTTAATTTCTAAAAAACTTAAGTTTTCAATGGATGATCCAATTAAAAATATCCCAACTAAATCTCTTAATACAATTTTATATGGGATGAAAGATAAAATCGTCATACCTAATAATTTTATAGGTGTAAATATTGATTACTCAATTAGCTTTGAAGGAATTTGCAATTATATTGAGGATCAATATAATTCCAATGATTCCGTCAGGCTCAAGAGATGGGCAAATAATTTTTTAAAAGAAGATATATGTAATGATTGTTCAGGTTCCAGACTTAAAAAAGAGTCATTATACTTTAGAATAGGAAATAAAAATATTAATGATGTAGTTGAAATGGAAATTAAAGACCTATATAAATGGATAAAAAATATTGAGAAAAGCTTAGTGCCAAGAAAAAAAATTATTGCTAAAGAAATTATTAAAGAAATTAGTGATCGATGCTCGTTTCTAAACAATGTTGGTTTAGGCTACTTAAAACTAAACCGAACATCTAAATCATTATCTGGTGGTGAGAGTCAGAGAATTCGATTAGCATCACAAATTGGATCACAACTTACAGAAGTTTTATATATTTTAGATGAACCTAGCATTGGACTTCATCAAAGCGACAATCAAAAACTTATTAACTCTTTAAAAAAACTTAAGGAAATTGGAAATTCTGTCATTGTTGTTGAACATGATAAAGAGATAATAATACAGTCTGATCATATTATTGATATTGGACCAGGTGCTGGAAAAAATGGTGGCAAAATTATCTTTTCTGGAAATTTAAAAAATCTTAAAAAATCTAAATCGTTAACTGCAAAATATTTAAATCACGAATTAGAAATAAAAAAAACTAAAAATCCTAGAAAAGGAAATGGTAATTTCCTATCAATTCATGGTTGTAATGGAAATAATTTAAAAGATA
The DNA here is from genome assembly GCA_902525795.1 of uncultured Bacteroidota bacterium. GTDB lineage: Bacteria > Bacteroidota > Bacteroidia > Flavobacteriales > Flavobacteriaceae > MED-G13. The sequence goes on along the minus strand of CABZIT010000003.1, from coordinate 42,959 downwards.
TTTCTGTAAAATTCCCACTCAATTGTTTGACGGTTATAACCGGTGTTTCTGGAAGTGGAAAATCTACATTAATTAATGAGACTATTTCTCCTTCAATTCATAATTTAGTTTACAAAACAGAAAGAAAATTTTTACCCTTTAAGAAAATATCTGGTTGGGAAACAATCGATAAAGTTATAACAATTAATCAATCACCAATTGGAAGAACCCCAAGGAGTAACCCTGCCACTTATACCGGAGTTTTTGATGAAATAAGATCATTGTATTCTAAATTAAATGAATCAGTGATCAGAGGATACAAGCCAGGAAGATTCAGCTTTAATGTTCCTGGTGGAAGGTGTGAAGAATGTAAAGGGGCAGGATTAAAAATATTAGAAATGAATTTTTTACCAAATGTTTCTGTTGAATGTGAAAGCTGTATGAAAAAAAGATTCAATCGTGAGACTCTAGAAATAAAATATAAAGGAAAATCAATTAACGATGTTTTAGAAATGGAAATCACAGAGGCTGTCAACTTTTTTAATCATGTTCCTAAAATTCACAGAAAATTAAAAACAATTGAAAATGTTGGACTTGGGTATTTAACCCTAGGTCAACAAAGTACAAACCTATCTGGCGGTGAGGCACAAAGAATAAAGCTTGCGACAGAGCTTAGCAAGAGAGATACAGGAAATACATTATATATCTTAGATGAACCAACAACTGGACTACACTTTGAGGATATTAGAGTTTTACTCGAAGTTATTAACTATTTAATAAATAAAGGAAATACGGTATTAATAATAGAACATAATCTTGATATTATTAAAAAAGCTGACTATGTGATAGATCTTGGTCCAGAAGGTGGAGAGAATGGAGGGAATTTATTATTTGAAGGATATATTGACAATTTCATTAAACTAAAAAATAATTTAACCTCTAATTTCTTAAAAAAAGAACTAAATTTATGAGGTTATGGATAAAAATTACGATAAAAAATGGAATGAAACTAAAACAAATGATTCCTGGTCAATTTTTAAAATTATGGGAGAATTTGTTGAAGGATATGAGAAGCTGAGTGCTATAGGACCTTGTATTTCAATTTTTGGATCCGCTAGAACTGACCCAAGCGACAAATATTATAAACTTGCTGAAGAAATTTCATCAAAAATTGTAAAGAACGGTTATGGCATTATTACTGGAGGTGGTTTTGGTATAATGGAAGCAGCTAACAAAGGCGCAAAAAACGAAAAAGGTAAGTCCGTGGGACTATGTATTGACCTTCCTTTTGAACATACAGACAATAAATTCATTGATAGTGACAAGAAACTTAATTTTGACTATTTCTTTGTCAGAAAAGTTATGTTTGTTAAATATGCACAGGGTTTTGTTGTAATGCCTGGGGGATTCGGGACACTCGATGAATTTTTTGAAGCGATTACGTTAATTCAAACACACAAATCTGAAAGATTTCCAATAATACTTGTGGGATCTGATTTTTGGTCAGGACTTTTTGATTGGATTAAAGATGTCTTATTAAAGAAAAATAATAATATTGGTAAAAAAGATTTAGATTTGTTTCACTTGACTGATTCCGTTGATGAAGTGTTAAATATTTTAAATTCATTTCATAACAAAGAAAACTTCTCTCCTAATTTCTAGTTTTTATAGTAGTCGACAAATTAATAATATTGCAAAAACAGTAACTATTAAGTAAATTTGTTCTTTTCAATTAAGATTTGATAATTTCAACCAAATACAAAAAAAATATTTCAGTAGACGAGTTCAAAAAAGAGATTCTGAGAGATTATAAATTTGCTTATGTAAGTAGAGAATGTAGTATAATTGGTCGTAAAGAAGTTTTAACAGGAAAAGCAAGTTTTGGTATTTTTGGTGATGGTAAAGAATTGCCTCAGTTAGCAATGGCTAAGTATTTTAAAAAAGGTGATTTTAGATCTGGATATTACAGAGATCAGACCTTTATGTTTTCTCTTGATGAAGTTACCCCTAAACAATTTTTTGCAGGTTTATATGCACATACAGACATTGACTACGATCCAATGAGTGCAGGAAGACAAATGGGGAGCTCATTTGCCACTCATAGTCTTGATTCTAATTATAATTGGAAAAACTTAGTAAATCAGTATAATTCCAGTGCAGATCTATCGCCTACAGCAAGTCAAATGCCAAGATTACTTGGATTAGCTCAAGCATCTAGAATATATAAAAATGTGGAAATTCCTGGTGCAGAAAAGTTTTCTGATAATGGTAATGAAATAGTATGGGGAACTATTGGAGATGCAGCTACTAGTGAAGGGTTATTTTTTGAAACCGTAAATGCTGCTGGGGTAATGGAGATTCCTATTATATTAAGTATTTGGGATGATAATTACGGGATTTCTGTTTCTTCTAAATACCAGACAACAAAAGGTAATATTTCTGAAGTTCTTAAGGGTTTTAAAAGAGATAAGAAAAGTAATGGTTTCGAAATTTTTTCGGTAAAGGGATGGGATTATGTTGAGCTAATGAAGACATACGATAAAGCCGAAAAAATTTGTAGAGAATCCGGTATTCCTATTATCATTCATGTAAAAGAATTAACACAACCTCTGGGTCATTCAACATCAGGCTCCCATGAAAGATATAAATCAGAAAAGAGACTTGCATGGGAAAATAAATATGACTGCTTATCAAAATTTCGTGAATGGATCTTAGCAAATAAAATTGTTAATGAAAGGCAGATTAGTCAACTTGAAATTGATGCAAAAAATGAAGTGAAAACAGCTAGTGATGAAGCTAAATTCGAATCAGTAAAAAAAACAATTGATGATATAAAGTCATTAGAAAATATTCTAAATGATGCAAAAAATAAAGAAGTCTACTCTAATATAATAAATGATTTAAAGGAACTTAAGTATCCACATAAAAAAGATTTATTTAATTCTGCATATCAAATTAAGAGAGAATTGCTTAAAACTGATTTTGAAAATTATAAAAAGCTAAATAATTGGATTGTTAATCTTAGAAAAAATTATCAAATTGATTACAGCTCTCACTTGTATAGTGAATCAGTAATGAATCCTGTAAATGTCAATTACATTGAACCTAAATATGAAACTGAACAGCAGCAGGTTGTTGATGGTAGGATAATTTTGAGAGATAATTTTGACCAAATTTTAACTAAATATAAAAATGTGTTGATATTTGGTCAAGATTCTGGTAAAATAGGTGGAGTAAATCAAGGATTAGAAGGTTTACAAAAAAAATATGGTGAAATAAGAGTTTTTGATACTGGAATTAGGGAAGCAACAATAATTGGTCAAGGAATAGGATTAGCATTAAGAGGTTTGAGACCAATAGCGGAAATTCAATACCTTGATTACTTATTATACTCATTACAAATTATAAGTGATGATTTAGCAACTCTTCATTACAGAACAAGAGGAAAACAAAAGTGTCCATTAATAATCAGAACAAGGGGACATAGATTAGAGGGCATGTGGCATGCTGGATCGCCTATGGGTGGTATTATAAATTTAATTAGAGGAGTTTATTTACTAGTTCCTAGAAATATGACAAAAGCTGCAGGTTTTTACAACACGCTTTTAAGTGGTGATCAACCCGCAATAGTGATTGAGTGTTTAAACGGATATAGGATGAAAGAAAAATTACCAACTAATTTAGGAGAGTTTAATACACCTGTTGGGAAAACAGAGACCATAATGTTTGGAGATGACATCACTGTTGTTTCCTACGGCTCAACCTTAAATTTAGTTGAAAAAGCATGTAACGAGCTTAAACAACACGGAATTACATGTGAGGTAATAGATTGTCAATCACTAATTCCTTTTGACGTAGCTCATGATATTAAAAAGAGTATTCAAAAAACAAATAGATTACTAATTATTGATGAAGATTATTCTGGTAGTGCAAGCGCATATATTCTTGATAAACTAATAAATGAACAAGAAGTATTTGAGTATTTGGATAACAAACCCTACTCCTTGACAGGAAAAAATCACAGAACAGCATATGGAACCGATGGGGACTACTTTTCCAAACCTTCAGTTGATGATATTTTTGACTTTATTTATAAAGTTATGAACGATACAAATCCTGCCGATTTTCCAATTTAATGAATACTGGCAATTCTTGCAATAAGCTCTTGTAAAAGCTTTGGTGAAACTTTCTTAACTTTTACCCCCTTTGAATACATATCAAACTCTCTAATTACAGAAATTACTTTGACTATTTTTTTTATACTATAATTTTTACCTGCTGAAGCAAACTCATTTAAAAAAAAGGGATTAATTCCAATTTTTGATGATAGTGTTTTGGGATTTAAATCAGAATTAACTTGATAAACCATAAGCTTACAGAAATAATCAAATAAGAGGGTTATGGTTACTACCAAAGGATTTGATTTAGGGTTTTTTGAAAAATAATCTGCAATTAAATATGCTTTTTTGAAATTCAAACTTCCAATTGATTTTCTAAATTCAAAATTGTTAAAGTCTTTTGAAATACCTATATACTTTTGAATATCATTAATTGTTATTGTTTTTGATTCTTTTTTTATCTCCAATAATTTTAGAATCTCATTATTTATATTATTTAGCCTATTACCCAAATGTTCATTCATTAGAGATACTGATTTTTGATCAATTGTAAAACTGTTGTTTATAAATCTGTCGTAAATCCATTTTTGAACCCGATTATCATATAGAAATTTAGATTCAAATACTTTTCCCGATTTTTGAATAAGTTTAAAAATCGATTTTCTTTTATCAATGAATTTATGCTTATAATTAATAACCAAAATTGTTGAGGAAAGGGGATTTTTCAAATAATTTGATAAATTTTCAATTGTATTGCCTAAATCCTGAGCTTCTTTAATTATTACTAATTGATAATCAGACATTAATGGATATTTTTTACAAATTGAAACAACAGCATCAATATTTGTATCCTTTCCGTATAAAATATTTAAATTGAATTCCTTTTCGTTTTTAGTTAAAATATTATTCACAAACAATTCTGTTATTTGGTCAATAAAAAACTCTTCTTCACCCATTAATAAATATACTGGGGAAAAATTTTTTAACTTAACATCGTTTTTTATTTCACTAATTGTGTTCACTTCTTATATATGATAAAATTGAATTTTCCAAATTATGAATTTCGATTAAAAAAAGATGGTCAAAAAAGATTTATTTTTGATTTAATAAGAAAAAAATATATTGAACTCACCTCAGAAGAATGGGTAAGACAAAATTGTGTCCGATTTTTAATTGAAGAAAAAAAAATAAGTAGATTTTCAATTGCAATTGAAAAAGAAATTGAATTTAATGGATTAAAAAAAAGATTTGATATAGTTTCATACAGCAGTGAAGGAAATATTAACCTGTTAGTTGAGTGCAAGGCCCCAAATATAAAAATCAACCAAAAAACCTTTGATCAAATTTTGATTTATAACAAAATTTTAAAATCTAAATACCAAATGGTTACTAATGGAATAAATCACTATTATTGCAAGATCAATGAAGATAGGAATAATATTAAATTCTTAGCTAATTTTCCCCTAATATGAAAAGTTTAGCTGTAGTTATTTTAAATTATAATGGTATAAAATTAATCAAGGAATTTTTACCGTCTGTTATTAAGTTTACTCCCAAAAAATATAATATATATTTAATTGATAATGGATCATCCGACGGATCTGTTAAATTTATTAGATCTAATTTTAAAAGGGTCAAAATAATTGAACTGGATAAGAACTTTGGCTATGCCAAAGGATATAACATTGGATTAAAAAAAATTAATGATGATGTTTTATGTCTTTTAAATAATGATGTTGAAGTAACTGAAAAATGGACTGAGGAAATTATGATACAATTTAAAAATGAAAAAGAAACTGTGGTAATTCAACCTAAAATGAAAAACTATAATAAAAAAGATTATTTTGATTATGCAGGTGCATCAGGAGGGTTTTTAGATAGGTATGGCTACGCATATTGTGATGGTAGGGTTTATAATAAAATTGAGAAAGACAATGATCAATACAACAAAATAAAAAAAATTTTTTGGGCATGTGGAGCCTGTTTTTTTGTAAGAAATAATATATTTAAAAAGTTTGGTGGTTTTGATGAAATGTTTTGGTCTCATTATGAGGAAATTGATTTCTGTTGGAGGTTACAAAATAAGGGCTTCAAAATAAGTTTTAATCCTAATTCAACCATTTATCACGTCAACGCCGGAACATTAGATAGCAATAATCCTAACAAAACATATTTGAATTATAGAAATATGCTTTTTACTATCACCAAAAACTCTAAACATAATTTATTTTTACTCCTTTTTGAAAAACATTTTATAGATGCAATTACTGCTATTTATTTATTATTCACAAAAGGGATAAGTCATTTTACTGCAATAATAAGGGCATATTTTTCGTTTTATAAACATATTAACCTGTTAATTAAATATAGACGAAGAAATAAAAGGCAAATAATTCATTATAAAACAAGATCTGTTATTTGTGAATATCTATTTCACAAAAGCTAAAAATTTATCTGGTACAAGTTTCCTTTTTTTTCTAATTTTATATTCCATAATTAACAACAAATATTTTAAAATGAAAAACACATTTTTTTTAACCTTAGTAACTTTATTTGTAATGTCTTCATGTGTAAGTAAAAAAGAATATACTTCTCTTGAAAATAGACACAAGAAAACTCAAGATTTATTAAACACAGCTACTGTTAAACTTAATTCTTGTTTAGAGGAGAAATCTACTGCAGAAGCGCTTTCTGAAGCATACAGGGAACAATTATCAGACTTGAAGAGGAGAAATGATCAATTATTTGTTCAAAGTCAAGATTATTTGGAGCTAACCGCAAAAGGTGCTGAAAATTTAGAAAAAACCTTAGAAAGTATTAAAGAAAAAGATCTTAAAATTACAAGGATTCAAGACGCTTTAAACAGAAAAGACAGTGTTACTTTTGCTATTGTTACAAGCTTGAAAAAAGAAATAGGTATAAATGACCCTGATATTGAGGTTAATGTTGATAAGGCAGTAGTTTTCATTTCTCTTTCAGATAAATTATTATTTAAATCTGGAAGCTACGTAGTTTCTGATAGAGCCAAAGAAATATTGGGTAAAGTTGCAACTGTAGTTAACGGTAAACCTGATTTTGAATGTATGGTAGAAGGACACACTGATAATTTAACTTACAAAGCTGGAGGCGTATTATTGGATAATTGGGACTTGAGTGTAAAAAGAGCTACATCTATCGTTCGTGTCCTCAAAGATCTTGATGTAAATCCTACTAGATTAATAGCTGCTGGTAGAAGTTACTTTGACCCTTTGGTAGATAACGATACAGCTGAAAATAGATCAATAAACAGACGTACTAGGATTATAATTATGCCTAAAATTGATCAATTTTATGATATGATTGAAAAGGAAATGCAAAGTCTATCCAACTAATTTTTTTTTAAATAGTCTAAAAATCCCACTTTGGTGGGATTTTTTATGAAATTATCTTCAACTTTGAAAACCTAAGCAATAATTTTTTAATCCCAAATTTATCAAACTTAATTTCAGCTTTTTTATCATCACCAGCACCCTCGATAGAAACTACTACCCCCTTTTTGAACCTTTCATGAAAAACTATATTGCCTTTAATTAAACTATTATCAAATAAGTTACTTTTAGTAGTACTGCTATTAACCTTTACGAAGTTTTTAGGAGGTTTTTTTTCAGGCACCTTAAATCTTAAACCGACCTTGTTGTAAGAATATTCATCTCTCACGTTAGTAAAAGATTGCTTTTGTATCATGTTTTCGCTTCGGTACCTAATATCTATTTCATCAATAAATCTACTTTTTTCTGAATCAATCAACTTACCCCATCGATATCTTGAAAGAACGTATGATAAAAAAACTTTTTTTTCGGCTCTGGTTAAAGCAACATAAAATAATCTTCTTTCCTCCTCAAGCTCATTTCTAGAATTTAAATTCATCGCACTAGGAAATAAATTTTCTTCCATTCCCACAATGTATACATAGGGAAACTCAAGCCCTTTTGCCAAATGAACAGTCATAAGTTGAACTTTATTTGAATCTTGTTCCTCATTATCTTGATCCGTGATTAGCGCAACACTTTGTAAAAATGAAGAAACAGTCTTTTCTTCTGAAACATCATTATCAATAAAATCTTTAATCCCATTTAATAATTCTTCAATATTTTGAATTCTGTTTAAACCATCAATTGACTCATCATCCTTAAAGTGTTTGTATAAACCGGATTTTTTTAAAACCTCTTTTGTCATTTCAAACACATTTGTCACTTCATTTTTTATCTTCAAACTTTCAATCAGAACTATAAACTCTAAAAGTCTATTTTTGGTTGATTTATTAAATATTTCTGAATCTTTAGAAAAATCCTTAATAAACTTATAATCCGAAACATTCAATTTATTGGATTGAATTGAAATTTTATTTAGTGTTGTTTGTCCCAAGCCTCTAGGTGGAAAATTTATAATCCTTTTTAACGCCTCTTCATCATTAACATTAACAACGAGCTTCAAGTAAGCTAAAACATCCTTAATTTCTTTCCTTTGATAAAAAGAAAGCCCACCAAAAACACGATATGGAATATTCTTTTTTCTTAATGCATCTTCAAATGACCTTGATTGAGCATTAGTCCTGTAAAGAATTGCAAAATCATTATTTTTTAGTTGATATTGCATTTTTAACTCAAAAATAGAGCTTGCAACAAACCTACCCTCCTCCCCATCAGTAAGTAATCTGTTTACGTTAATTTTTTCACCACTTTCATTATCAGTCCAGATATTTTTTTCAAGCCTATTTTGATTATTTTCAATTAAGCTATTTGCAGCATTTACAATGTTCTTAGTTGATCTGTAGTTTTGTTCTAACCTAAATATTTGGGAATCTTGAAAATCATTTTGAAAGTTCAGAATATTGCTAATATTTGCGCCTCTAAAACTATATATACTCTGAGCATCATCACCAACGACGCAAATATTTTGAAATTTATCTGAAAGAGCTTTTACAATTAAATATTGAGAATGATTAGTATCTTGATACTCATCAACTAAAATATATTTGAATATATTTTGGTATTTAGATAATGTTTCAGGGTAGTTTGATAAAAGTTCATTTGTTTTTAACAGTAAATCATCAAAATCCATCGCTCCAGCTTTAAAACATCTATTAACATACTCAGAATAAATCATATGAAATTTAGGTTGATTGGAAATTTTATCAGAAAATAATAACTCATCATTTTTTTTGTAATCTAGATCTGAAATAAAATTATTTTTCATGGAGGATATTCTTGAAAAAACTAATTTGTGTTTATAAATGTCTTTATCTAGATTAAATTCTTTAATGATTCTATTAACCAATTTATGTGAATCATCAGAATCGTATATAGTATAATTTGACGAAAATCCAATTTTATGTGCTTCAATTCTCAATATTTTAGCAAATACTGAGTGAAAAGTCCCCATCCATAAATTTTTAGCCTCATCCCCTACAATTTTTGTTATTCTTTCTTTCATTTCTTTTGCAGCTTTATTTGTAAAAGTGAGAGATAAAATATTAAATGGATCCACACCCTGCGTAATCAAATATGCTATTTTATAAGTTAAAACCCTTGTTTTTCCAGAACCGGCCCCTGCAATAACAATCATGGGACCATTCATCTGTAAAGTTGCATCTAATTGTGATGAGTTTAAATTTTCTAAAAAATGCTTCAAAGAGATAAAAATTTTAAGTTAAATTAAATATTGTTATATATAAATATTGTGTATTATTTATTTAGTTATAAACAAAATTTAATCAAATTCATCACTAAAAAATATTAAATTTAGCCTAATGAATATAGAGCTATTTAATACTCCAATTGAATTTCTAAAAGGGGTTGGGCCGAACAGGGCAAAATTACTTAAAGATCAGCTAAAAATATTTACATATAGGGATTTATTATACACATTCCCTTTTAGGTATATTGATAGAACCAAATTTCATAAAATTTCGTCGATCGATAACTTACTTACAGATGTACAGATAATAGGTAAAATTACTAATTTAAAAGAGCTCGGAATTGGAAGAAAGAAAAGAATAATTGCTACTTTATCTGATGACAGTGGAACAATTGATCTGGTATGGTTTAAAATTAATAAATGGTTAATTGAATCTATTAAAATCAATCATACCTATTTAGTTTTTGGAAAACTTAATATATATAATGGTATTAAATCAATCCCACATCCTGATCTAGAAATATACAAAGGTGAAAATCTGAAAAAAAAATCTAAGCTAATTGGAGTTTATCCTTCAACAGAAATATTAATCAAAAGAGGTATTACAAATAAAACAATTCGAAACTTAATTAATGAACTCCTAATCTTAATAAATAAAAAAATAGAGGAAAATCTTCCAGAATATATAACAAAAAAATTCAAATTACTGGATAGAAATTCAGCTTACATAAGTATCCACAACCCTCAATCGTCTAAGGAGCTAAATCAATCTATTTTAAGACTAAAATTTGAAGAAATATTTTATTTACAGATAAGGTTAATTAAAAAGAATTTGATAAGAAAAGAAAAAATTAAAGGATACAACTTTAAGTCAATTGGTAAGTATTTTGAGAAATTTTATGAATCTATTCTAGATTTTGATTTGACAAATGCTCAAAAAAGAGTAATAAAAGAAATCAGAAAAGATCTAGGAAGTGGAGCACAAATGAATAGATTGTTACAGGGTGATGTTGGCTCAGGCAAAACTATTGTAGCATTTATGAGTGCCTTAATTGCAATAGGAAATGGATTTCAAGCATGTATAATGACCCCGACTGAAATTTTGTCATACCAACATTATAATAAATTTTATGAAATATGTAAACAGTTGAAAATCAATATTCAAATAATATCTGGATCAAGTAAAGCTTCAATTAAAAAAGATATAAAAAATGACCTTAAGGATGGCAAAATTGATTTATTAATAGGTACACATGCACTGATTTATGATGGTATACAGTTTAATAACTTAGGTATTGCAATAATTGACGAACAACATAAATTTGGTGTTGCTCAAAGGAGTAAACTTTGGTTAAAAAATAAATTTCCTCCCCATGTTTTAATTATGACAGCAACCCCAATTCCAAGAACTCTTGCCATGTCAGTATATGGAGATCTTGACATGTCAATTATTGACGAGCTTCCACCTGGAAGAAAACAAATCGAAACTTTTCACCAAACTGAAAGGGATAGATTAAAACTAATTAGATTTATAAAAGATCAAATTCACAAAGGCAAACAAGCCTATATCGTTTATCCTTTAATTAAAGAAAGTGAGAAGCTCGATTTTAAGGACTTATTAGATGGTTATGAGTCCTTTTCAAGAGATTTTCCAATGCCTGACTATCATATTTCAATTGTACACGGTAAAATGAAAAATGATGAAAAGGAATATGAAATGAAACGTTTCATAGAAAATAAAACGCAAATTTTAGTTTCAACCACAGTTATTGAAGTTGGTGTTGATGTTCCAAATGCTACTGTTATGGTTATTGAAAGTGCTGAAAGATTTGGTTTATCTCAGCTGCACCAACTTAGAGGAAGAGTTGGTAGAGGCAGTGACAAAAGTTTTTGCTTCTTAGTTACAGGTTATAAAAAAACAAAAGAAAGTATAATGAGAATGGAAACAATGGTTTCAACTAATGATGGATTTATCATAGCTGAAAAGGATTTAGAAATCAGGGGCCCTGGTAATTTAATGGGAACTCAGCAAAGCGGTGAAATCCCATTTAAAATAACAAATCTTATTAAGGATAATAAGTTAATCTCTAAAGTTAGAATTTTAGCTAGCGATATTCTCAAAAAAGATCCTAATCTAAAGAGTAAAGAAAATCACATTATTTCAAAAAACTTAAAAAATATTTTTGACAAAAAAGAAATTTGGGAATATATAAGCTAGCATTTATTCAGCAATAAGGAGCTTTAAAAATTCTTCAAAATTATATTTAAATTTTTCGTATTCATTTGCTGTTGCTGGACCATTAAAGCCTGTGTGAATTTTTCTAACAATTTTATTTTTATCCATAACAACTAGTGTTGGATAGGATATTAGCTTATCCAAAGAATTTAATTTTTCTAGAATTAATTTTTTATCAGTGCTTCCATATCCACCCAGTAATAAGTCATATTCAATATTCAAATTTTTTTTTATTTTTTTTAGGTTATTAATTGCCTGATTTTTCTCTTTTGCATATTCAAATGCAATTGAAACTATAGAGATATCTTTATATTTTCTACTAAGCTGTGATAAATATTTAGATTCATCGATACAATTAGGACACCATGAACCCATTATTTGTACCAATATCAACTTGTCTTCAAATTTTTTATCATTATTGGAAATAATTTTCCCGTTGATATCCTCAAATTTAAAGTCAAATGATTTGTATCCTTTTTTTAAACTAGTTAAACCATAAGGATCTGAAAGCCTGAAATTATCATCCTTAAAAGCTATGAAATCACTATACCCATAATTTCCTCTGTAGAAATGACCGCGTATCGTATCATTATTTAATTTACCTTTAATTAGGTAGGCCCTACTTCCGTTGAAATTTGAAATACTTAATTCGTTATAATTTATTTTTCCTTCCATATATCCATAATCACCTGTCTCAGTTCTTACAGTAGAAATGACATCTGAATTAGATTGATTAACTATTAACTTTCCCTCATAACTATTAATTTTTGAAAAATTAAAAATGATACGCCATTCTCCGCTTATATCTATACTTTCAGAAAAAAATTTATTTTGAAATCTATCTGTTACAGGTACGGCATAAAAAGGAATTTTTCTAGATAAACTTTGATTATATAAATTACCATTAATTGAATCCCCTTTTTTTTTGAAATTTATATAATCTTCAAAAAATGAAGATTCTAATCTCAAGGAATCTTTAAAATTATCATTTACTCGAAGAAAAACTGATTCCTCACCATTATAAATTGTAATCCCATATTTTTGATACTTAAATTTGAATGGAATATTGATAGAATCGTTTGACACTAAATTACCAATATAATTTATACCTGATTCTTTATTTTCACAACAGAAAAAAATAATTACCAAAAAAAATACTAGAAATTTATTCATATGTGCAATATCAAAAAAATTATTGTTATTAAAAAAGTTTTTCATTTACAAAGACTGTTAGTTTAGTTATTATATTTGTTATGAATTCCAGAAATCAACAATGAAAATTTCTTACAATTGGCTTAAAGAATACCTTGATTTTGATCTTGATCACAATTCTGTTTCAGAGATTCTTACCGACCTTGGTCTTGAAGTTGAAGGGATTTCTAAATATGAATCTATACCTGGGTCTTTAGAGGGAGTTATAGTTGGAAAAATAACTTCTTTAAAAAAACATCCTAATGCAGATAGACTAAATATAACAACTGTTGATATCGGAGAAAAAGATGAACTACAAATAATTTGTGGGGCACCTAATGTTAAAAATAAACTTACCGTTGCTGTAGCTACCAATGGAACTATTCTCTACCCTAATGATGAAAAATTTAAAATTAAAAAAACTAAAATTAGAGGTGAGCTTAGTAATGGAATGATCTGCGGTGAGGATGAACTAAATCTGGGTCCTTCTACAAGTGGCATCATGATTCTCGATGAGAATATAAAAGCTGGCACTAAACTTAACTCCATTTACGAAATTTACAAAGATTGGATTTTTGAAATTGGATTAACTCCAAACAGAGCAGATGCTATGAGTCATCTTGGTGTTGCTCGAGATTTGAGAGCTAGATTGATTCATAAAGGATTCAATTTTGATTTAAAAACTCCTTCTGTAACTAATTTTCGTGTAGAAAAAAGAACAAAAAATATTAAGATACATGTTGAAGATGAAAATTTAGCTAAAAGATACTGCGGTATAGTGCTAGAAAACATCAAAGTTTGTGAATCCCCCAATTGGTTAAAAAATAAATTAAAGTCAATTGGAATCAATCCAATAAATAATATTGTAGATGCAACAAATTATGTAATGATGGATTTAGGGCAACCACTTCATGCTTTTGACTATAACAAAATTGAAGATAATAAAGTTGTAATTAAGCGAAACTCAAAAAAATTAAAGTTTGAAACTTTAGATGAAATCGAAAGAACTATAACATCTGATGATCTGCTTATTTGTGACTCAAAAAAACCAATGTGTCTTGCTGGAATATTTGGTGGTTTATATTCAGGTATTACAGAAAAAACCAGTATAATTTTTTTGGAAAGTGCTTTTTTTGATCCCATTTCTGTAAGGAAAAGTGCCAAACATCATAATTTATCTACTGACTCTTCATACAGATTTGAGCGCGGAATAGACCCTAACTTAACAAAATATGCGCTCAAAAGAGCTGTACTATTAATTAAAGAGATTTGCCCAGAATCAGCTATATCAAGTGATTTAATTGATTTATATCCAAGAAAAATTGATGACACTCAAATTATATTAAGCTTTGAAAATTTCAAAAGAATTGTAGGGCAAGACATCGAAAAGGAATCTATAAAAAATATAATTAGCTCCCTAGATATAAAAATAAATAGCATAACAGAATCTAACTTAGGACTATCCATTCCAGCGTACAGAAATGACGTCAAAAGAGAAGCTGATGTTATTGAAGAAATCCTAAGAATTTATGGATATAATAATATAAAATCATCAATAAAATTAAATCAGTCTCTTATTGCAGAAAAGAAAAATATTAAAAATAAATTAGTAAATATTATATCGAGCCATTTAGTTTCATTAGGATTTTATGAAATAATTACTAACTCCTTAGTTCCGGAGAGTTTCAATGAGAAAAATTCTAAATCAGTAAAAATTTTAAATTCCCAAAGTAGTGATTTATCTAATCTTAGAAATTCAATGATATTCTCAGGCCTAAATGTAATCAGCCATAATATTAATAGGCAAAATAATAATTTAAAGTTATTTGAATTCGGTAAAGTTTACAATTATAATGGTAAATCAAAGTTTTCAGAAAAAAGTGTAACTGCAATATACGTTTGTGGAAGTAAAAAATCTGCATTATCATGGAACTGTAAAAACAAATCAGTAGATTTTTATTATGTAAAAGGTATTATTCATTCAATTCTAAACTTACTTGGTCTTGAAAATATTACATATGATGAATTCTCAAACGACTATTATAATTATGCAGAATCAGTTTCTGTTGGAAAAGATTTAATTGTCAAATATGGACTAATTTCATCATTACAAACCAATTCAATTGAAATTGAAAATGAAGTATTTTACGCCGAATTAAATTTTGACAATATTGAAAAATACATTAATATCAAACCCAAATCTGTTAAAAAAGTTTCTAAATTTCCTTCAGTATCTAGAGATATTTCAATATTAGTTGATGAAAATATTAAATTTAGAAATATTCAAGAATCAATAAAAAAAGTTAATCAAAGTTTAATAAAAAAAGTAGCATTATTTGATGTCTACAAAGGAAAAAATCTACCGGAGGGAAAAAAGAGCTATGGAATAGGTTTTAAAATTTCAGATGAGACAAAAACTTTATCAGTAAAAGAGATTGATTCACTAATAAAAAAAATTATTGATAATCTAGAAAAAAACTTTGAAGCCAAACTTAGGTAGCTTCAAGCATTGACTCCCTTAATTGTTTGATCTTTGAATCTTTCATATATTCTTCAAAAGTCATATATCGATCAATGATACCATAAGGGGTAAGTTCAATAATCCTATTTGCAATAGTTTGAGCAAATTCATGGTCATGGGTAGAAAATAGAACAGTACCTTTGAAATTTTTGAGCGAGTTGTTAAAAGCAGTAATACTTTCCAGATCCAAGTGATTTGTTGGTTCATCCAAAATTAAAACATTACCTTTTTTCATCATCATTCTAGAAATCATGCACCTAACTTTTTCTCCCCCGGAAAGAACATTACATTTTTTTAATGCATCATCACCTGAAAAAATCATTTTACCTAAAAAACCTCTTAAATAAACTTCTTCTCTTTCTTCCTCATTATTTGCATATTCCCTTAACCATTCAACAAGATTAATATTTTTATCAAAAAAATCATTATTATCTAATGGCAAATAAGACTGTGACGTAGTAATCCCCCAATTGAAAGAACCTGAGTCGGGCTGTAAATAATTATTAATTATTTGAAAAAAATTTGTAGTGGCTCTTGAGTCTCTTGAAAAAACCAAAACTTTGTCCCCCTTTGAAAGATTTAGATCAATGTTTTTAAATAAAATCTCATTTTCAATTGATTTAGATAGGTTTTCAACATTTAAAATTTGATCACCAGCTTCTCGCTCTCTTTCAAAAATAATTGCAGGATACCTTCTGCTTGAGGGTTTTATTTCGTGAATATTTAATTTATCAATCATTTTTTTTCTGCTAGTGGCTTGCTTACTTTTTGCGACATTAGCACTAAATCTTGCAATAAACTCTTCTAATTCTTTCTTTTTCTCCTCGGCCTTTTTATTTTGCTGTACCCTTTGTCTAGCAGCTAATTGAGAAGATTCATACCAAAAAGTATAATTACCTGAATAATGATTGATTTTTCCAAAATCAATATCGGAAATATGAGTACAAATAGAATCTAAAAAATGCCTATCATGTGAAACAACAATTATACAATTATCAAAATTTGCTAAATACTCTTCCAACCAGGAAATTGTTTCATAGTCTAGATCATTAGTTGGTTCATCCATAATTAAAACATCAGGATTACCAAATAATGATTTAGCTAATAAAACCCTAACTTTAATTTTTGGATCAATATCAACCATTTTAGAATAATGCAGATCCTCTTTTATTCCGAGATTTGACAGTAATGAAGCAGCATTACTTTCTGCATTCCAACCATCCATTTCCTCATATTTAACCTGTAAAGAACCAATTTTATCTGCATTCTCATCAGTGTAATTTTCATAAAGACTATCAATTTCCTTTTTTATCCTATAAAGATTCATATTTCCCATAATAACTGTCTCAATCACGGAATTGTCATCAAAAATTCTATGATCTTGTTCAAGAACTGACATTCTTTTACTAGGCTCTAAAAAAACATTTCCGGATGTTGGGTCTAATTTACCGCTTAGCATTTTGAGGAATGTAGATTTACCAGCACCATTAGCTCCAATGATTCCGTAACAATTACCATTATTAAAAGTTGTATTAACATTATCAAAAAGAACTCTTTTTCCAAATTGAATTGATAAATTAGAAACTGATAACATGTTTTATCTTATTTGTTTCCTTTTTTGTAGTCACTTAAAAACTTTTCTAAACCAATATCTGTGAGAGGGTGATTTAGTAATCCAGAGATTGAGCTCAGAGGAGATGTTATAACATCTGCACCAATTTTAGCACAATCAATAATATGCATAGTATGTCTAATTGATGCAGCAAGTATGTGTGTCTGAAAATTATAATTATCAAAAATTTCTCTAATTTCAGAAATTAAATTTAAACCATCAGTTGAAATATCGTCTAATCTGCCCAGAAATGGGGAAACGTAAGTAGCACCAGCCTTTGCTGCAAGCAATGCTTGACCAGCAGAAAAAATAAGTGTAACATTAGTTTTAATACCTTTATTTGAAAAATATTTTGTAGCTTTTATACCATCGTGTGTCATTGGTAATTTAATAACTATTTGAGGATTTATATTGGCAAGCTCTTCACCTTCAATTATTATGTTTTCGAAATCAGTTGCAATAACCTCAGCAGAAACATCTCCATCAACGATGTTACAAATTTTAGAATAGTGGTCCAAAATATTTTCTTTTCCAGTGATTCCTTCTTTTGCCATCAAAGATGGATTTGTAGTAACACCATCTAGGATACCTAAATTTTGTGCTTCTTTTATCTGATTTAAATTGGCTGTATCTATAAAAAATTTCATGTAAATTATTTTTCACGAATTTACAACAAATAAAAAAAGAAAAAGGAGTAGATTTTAACTAAAAAGCTTGAGGATTAGCTTTTCATAAATTCTTTGTGGTAAAATCCTTTTTAAAATTATCCCATTTTTTTCAATAAATGAACCTACTCTATATCGAATTCTAGGTCTTCTTTTTAGTAAAATAGTACTAACCAATTTCGCGATTTTTTCTGGGTCTGAACCTTTATTGACCCCCAGATTCATTTTTTTAAGTGATTCAGCATATGACTTATAATCAGATGTATTTATTACTGGAGAATGAAACCTTCTTTTTGAAATATTTGTATTAAAATCTCCTGGTGCAATTGATACTACATCAATTCCAAAACTTCTAACCTCCATTGCTAGAGTTTCAGAGATAATTTCAAGAGCAGCTTTACCTCCACTGTAAATAGAGCGAAATGGTGTTGCAATTTGCCCAGCAACTGAGGTAATATTGATAATAACACCATTTTTACTGGATTTCATGAATGGTAAAACTTGCTTAATCAATAATATTGGACCAATGACATTTGTTTGAAAGTGTTTGTTGATTTCACTCGTTGGTATTTCTTCTAATGGACCCGTGATACCCACACCTGCATTATTTATTAATATATCAATTTTAGACTCTTTTTTGAGTATCTCAGCGATACATCTTTGAACCGATGATTTTTCTGTAACATCTAGCTCTATTAAATTAAAAGAAAAATTAGAGCTATTATTAATTTTTCTAGAGGTACCATATACAATATATTTTTTTTGAAGATGAAGATAATTTGCAATTGACAAACCTATACCAGAGGAAGCGCCCGTAACTAAAACTACTTTTTTCATAATAAAAAAAATGGCAAGCTATCTACATCACACTGCTACAACCGAATACCTTTGCTGTGTTCCCACCCTGGAGGATTTATCAGGAGCTAGTTGTGTAGGACTTGCCAAAACAAATATACATTATTATTATTAGATACTATCGTGTGTAAAAGGTTAAAAATATAGCTTAAATTTGAAAAAAAAATAAATTGAAATTTTATATTCCTTCTTTAATATTTTTTTTAGTTGCACAATTTTCCTGTGATAATAATATAATTGATAAAAAAATATTTGTTAAATCAAATATTCTAAATAGTCAATTAAAAAATAATGATACCCTTATGCTTTGGGTAAATAGCAAAAAAGATTTGACATTTAAAATCAAAAATAATATGAAATTGATCTCGATTTTGCCTGTAAAAAAAGATATTTCTGAATCAAGCAAGTATTACTTTACATTAGAAAATTTAACTTTAGGTAAAAAGGAATTATTCATAGAAAATCATCAACACGAAAAAATTAAGTTTACTATACTTAGTAGTAAAATGCCCGAAATATTCGATTATGAAATCTTAAATGAATTTAGTAGAAGTAAAAATAATTATACACAAGGTTTGGAGTTTTTTAATGATACTCTTTATGAAAGTCTTGGTCAATATGGAAAATCTAAATTAATTAAAGTTGATTACAAAAATGGTCAATATTTAAATGAAATTTCATTACCGTCAAACCAATTTGCAGAGGGTTTAACAATCATAAATAATAAAATAATTCAATTAACTTGGAAAGAAAAAATAGGACTTGTATATGATCTTGAAACATTTAAAAAAATTTCTTCATTTGATTATTATAACAGCAAAGAAGGATGGGGACTTTGTAATGATGGGATTAAACTCTACAAAAGTGATGGATCTGAAAAAATTTGGATTTTAAATCCAAAAAAGAATTATTCTGAAGAAAATTATATTGAAATTTATACAAATAAAAATAAAGTTGTTGGCTTAAATGAGCTTGAGTGGGTAGATGGTAAAATTTATGCAAATAGGTACTTATTTGAGGGAATTGCAATAATCAATCCTAAAAATGGCGCAATTGAAGGGGTTATTAATCTATCTAATTTAAGTGAAAAGGTAACTCAACATGAGAAACTAGACGTTATTAATGGAATTGCTTACCACCGTGATAGAAAATCTTTTTTTGTCACTGGAAAGATGTGGGACAAAGTTTTTGAAATTAAAATTTTAAAATGATGATCAAGTACATTCAATCATTTTTTTGTTTATGTCTATGTCTAATTTTTTGGTATTCATGCGATAGAGAAATTTCATTTGTTGTAAACGAATCGAACCTTTCTTTTTCAAAAGATACAGTTTATCTGGATACAGTTTTTTCTAATATTGGTTCGAGCACCTATAATTTAAAAGTCTATAATAATTCCTCAAATAATGTTGTAATTCCCCAAATAAGATTAAAAAAAGGTTTAGAATCATTATATAGACTTAATGTGGATGGAATTTATGATCAGAATAACGGTGCAGAAGGAAAAATATTTGAAAATATTGAGTTACTAGCCAATGATAGTCTTTACATTTTTATCGAAACTACCATAAATATTGAAAATATAATTACCCCAGATAATTCGCTCTTATATGAGGATAAAATTGAATTTTTTAGTAATAATAATACACAAGAGGTTGAATTAATTACACTTGTAAAAGATGCTGTTTTTATCTATCCCGAAAGATTTGCAAATAATGGCGAATATTTTTATGAGACTCTTTCAATTGATTTAGACGGTGATGGTATTAATGAAGACTCTGAAATTAGGGGAAGATTTCTAGAAAATGACGAGCTACATCTTAATAATAATAAACCTTACGTAATTTATGGATACGCAGCTGTTGGCCCCAATCAAATTCTTACTGTTGAAAAGGGAGCAAGAATACATTTTCACAGAAATTCTGGAATTATTGTTGGCAATGGAGGATCGATTCAAGTAAGTGGTGAATTGAGTAACAGTATTGATACATTAGAAAATGAAGTGATTATTCAAGGAGATCGTCTTGAGCCATATTTCGAAGATATCCCTGGTCAATGGGGATTAATTTGGTTAATGGATGGTAGTTTGAATAATAAATTTAATTTCACAACTATTAAAAATGCTACCATTGGAATTTATGCTACTGGTGGACAATTTAATCAAGAGCCTCAACTTAGTTTAGAAAATGTAAAAGTTTTTAATAGTAGTAGTTTTGGAATTTTAGCTAGAGCTTCGTCAGTAGAAGCCAATAACTTAGTAATCAATAAATCTGGGCAATCTTCGTTTGCTGGAATTTTTGGAGGAAAATACAACTTAAATCATTGCACTATTGCTAATTATTGGACATCCAGTGCACGACAGTTTCCGTCATTATTATTTAACGACTATTATATTGATTTGGACAATAATGGATATATTAATGAGTTTTTTGAAATGCGGCTTAGTAATTCCATTATTTATGGAAACCAAAATATTGAGTTTCTTGTTGAACAAATTGAAGATTCTGATTTAGACTTTGTTGTTCAAAACTCCCTGTTGAAATTTTATGATAGTTCTAATTTTTTTGGAAATAATCCTAATTTGAATTTCGACTCCCCCAAGTACAATAACTTATTTCTAAATTTAAATCCAAGTTTTGTGGATCCATATGCTAATAATTTAACAATTGATGAAAATTCAGAGGTTATTGGCTTAGGAAATATTAACTACGCCATTCTTTATCCTTTTGATTTAAACGGTTATAACAGAACTGAAGCTCCCGATCTAGGGGCATACCAACACCAAATAATTGATGATTAGGCTTTAAATAAAGGTCTTCCCTTCATAAAGTCTATAACATCTTCTGCTATTGAATCCAATTTTTGTGGGTTTTCATGACTTTTTAATGCCTCATCGATAAATCCAACTACTGTTTTCATATCACTTTCTAACAAACCTCTAGTGGTAATAGCCGCGGTACCCACTCTTATTCCAGAGGTTACGAAAGGAGACTTATCATCAAATGGAACCATATTTTTATTTACTGTAATTTCAGCTTTTCCTAACACAGCTTCGGCGTCTTTGCCATTTATATTTTTATTTCTTAAATCAATTAACATTAAATGATTATCAGTTCCTCCTGTGATAATATTATAACCTCTATTTATAAATTCTTTAGACATTACATTAGCATTTTTCTTCACTTGGACAATATAATTTAAAAAATCATCAGAAAGAGCTTCATCAAAGGCAACCGCTTTTGCAGCAATTACATGCTCCAATGGACCACCCTGGTTTCCTGGAAATATGGCCGCGTCTAAGAGGGAAGACATTTTTTTAAGTTTTCCACTTTTAAACTTTAAACCAAATGGATTGTCAAAATCATTACCCATTAAAATTAAACCTCCCCTAGGACCTCTGAGAGTTTTATGTGTTGTAGTTGTTACAATATGACAGTGAGGAACTGGGTCATTCAAGACACCTTTTGCAATTAATCCTGAGGGATGAGAAATATCTGCTAAAAGAAATGCATCAACTTTGTCGGCAATTTGCCTGAACCTTTTGAAGTCAATATCTCTTGAGTATGCAGAAGCACCAGCAATAATCATTTGAGGCTTTTCTTCAATTGCCATTTTTTCAATTTTATCATAATCTAATAATCCTGTTTCCTTTTCTACGCCATAAAAAACTGGGTTATACAATCTTCCTGAAAAATTTACACTAGATCCGTGGGTCAAATGGCCACCATGTGAAAGGTCAAAACCCATAATTTTATCACCAGGTTTTAAACAAGCGAAAAAAACTGCAGAATTTGCTTGACTGCCAGAGTGCGGTTGAACATTTGCCCAACAAGCACCAAATAACTCCTTTGCGCGTTCAATTGCTATTGATTCAATCTCGTCAACAACTTGACATCCACCATAATATCTCTTTCCAGGATAACCTTCCGCATACTTATTTGTCAAAATTGAACCAGTAGCTAGCATGACCTGATCGCTAGTAAAGTTTTCAGATGCAATTAACTCAATTCCTTCAATTTGACGTTTCTTTTCTGCATCAATTAAATCAAAAATTTCCTTATCTTTTTGCATATTTGTATAATAATTATGATAAGTACAAAATTAAGCAATTGATCTGCAATATAAATGCATTTTTTAGATATTAAAAAGCTACTTATTAAAAAATAATTAACAGAAAGCTTTACTTTATAAAATGAATTCTAAACTTAAAATATTAAACAAAAAAGCAAAATTTGAATATTACCTTCATGATCATTATGTCGCTGGAATAGTACTTTCTGGAAGTGAAATAAAATCAATCAGAAATGGCAAGGTTTCCATAAAGGAAAGCTTCTGTAAATTTATTGAAAATGAGCTATTTATCGTTAACATGAATATTCTGAAGTATGAATTTTCAAACAATGATCATTACAATCCGAAAAGAGATAGAAAACTTCTTTTGAATAAAAAAGAACTTGGTAAAATAAAAAAAACCAAGGATCAAAAAGGAAATTCCATTATACCCACAAAACTTTTTATAAACGAAAAGGGTTATGCTAAAATTGAAATTAGCACTGCTACAGGTAAAAAATTATATGATAAAAGACAAGCTTTGAAAGAAAAAGATATAAAAAAAAGAATTGATAAATTTTCTAAATAGTATCCTTTAACATGGGAACAAACTTAAAATCACCAAACTCATTGATTTCAACCTCGCCATTCCTTTTTTTGGAATATTGAATCATTTTTTGAGAAGAGTTTCCAATGGGAATAACCATAACTCCACCGTTTTTTAGTTGAGCTACCAAATCTTTTGGAATTTCATTTGCACCAGCAGTAACAATTATTGCATCATATGGTGCTTTTTCATCAAATCCTTGAAATCCATCACCATAAATTATTTTTTTTGGTTGATAATTAATTGATGTTAAAAATGATTTTGATTTTAAAAATAAGGACTTGATTCTTTCAATTGTGTATACCTTTATTCCCATTTCACAAAGTACAGCAGCCTGATAACCACTTCCAGTTCCAATTTCTAAAACTTTATCTCCTGGGGATACATTTAGTAATTCTGTTTGAAGAGCAACTGTGTATGGTTGAGATATTGTTTGACCAGATGAAATAGGAAACGCTTTATCTTGATATGCATGATCACCAAAACTTGAATCCATGAATAAGTGTCTTGGAACTTTTGAGATTGCATCCAAAACAGCCTTATTTTTGATTCCCTTTAGTCTTAGCTTTTCAACAAGTAAATTTCTTAGACCTTGATGCTTAAATGAATCCAACATAATAACAAATTAAAGCAAAATTTAAACATATTGACAGCAAAAGTTTAAATTTGTAAAAAACAAAAATTTATGCTAAAAGCTGGAGTTATTGGATGTGGTCATCTTGGTAAATTTCATATAAGACAGCTCTCTGAATCTAAAAGATATCAACTTGCAGGAGTTTATGATAAAAACCTAGACATTGCAAAGGTTGTCTCTAAGGAATTTAATTGTGATTTTTTTAAAAATTCCAATGATTTAATTAATAAATCTGATGTTATCTGCATTGTAACCCCTACTCCCTTTCATTTTGAGTACGCAAAAGAATGTATTGCATCTAATGTTCACATTTTTATTGAAAAACCTGTGTGTGATAGCTTAAAAGACTCTAAAGAGCTTATACAACTAAATAAAAAAAGAAACTTAAAAATACAGGTTGGACATGTCGAAAGATTTAATCCCGCATTTACTGCAATTGAAAACAAAATAAATAATCCAATGTTTATTGAATCTCATCGCTTGGCTCAGTTTAATGCAAGAGGAACAGATGTTTCAGTTGTTCTTGACCTAATGATTCATGATATAGATATTATATTAAGTTCAGTTGATTCTGAAATAATAAAAATATCATCCAGTGGTGTTTCTGTAATTAGCTCGACACCAGACATAGCTAATGCAAGAATTGAATTTAAAAACGGATGTGTAGCAAATTTAACTGCAAGCAGAGTTTCGATTAAAAATATGAGAAAAACAAGGTTTTTTCAAACTGGTAAATATATTTCCATTGACTTTTTAAATAAAAAATCAGAAATAATTGAAATAGATAATAATTCTAATGAAATTCCACTTATGAAATTAGATTTAGCCGATGGAAGCACAAAAAATATTTTTTTTAGTAAGCCAAATATTAAAGAAAACAATGCAATTCTTGATGAATTAAATAGCTTTTCTGATTCGATTATAAATGATACGAGACCTGTTGTTAATTTAGTTGATGGTCATAAAGCTCTTTTTGTAGCCAATGAGATAATTAAAAATTTTAATACTGAATGATGTCAAAAATATCTATAATTGGTGCCGGAACAATGGGTAACGGTATTGCTCAAACATTTGCTCTACATAATTATAATGTAATAGTTTATGACATTAATAGTGAAAGTCTTGAAAATGCAAGATCTACAATTCATAAAAACTTGAACAGGATGCTTGCTAAAGAATTAATAACGGAGCTAGAAATTAAAAACACAACGAATAATCTTATTTATTCAAATAAGTTTGGTGATATATCTTCCTCAAATTTAGTTGTTGAAGCAATTACTGAAAATTATGAAACCAAAGCAATGATTTTCAAGAAGCTTGAAAGTTATTGCAATGATCAGTGCATATTTGCGTCAAATACATCTTCTATTTCAATTACGAAAATATCAGAAAATTTGTTAAAAAAACACAGGGTTATTGGTATGCATTTTATGAATCCCGTTCCTATAATGAAGTTAGTTGAAGTAATAAATGGAAGGCATACAAGTTCAGAAGTAACCAAAAAGATTATTGATTATTCCAAATCAATAAATAAAATTCCTTTGACAGCTAATGACTATCCTGGTTTTATCTCAAATAGAATTTTATTACCGATGATCAATGAAGCAATTGAAGCACTAGATTCAGGGGTTTCTGATGTAAAAAGTATAGATGGTATAATGAAATTAGGAATGGGGCATCCTATGGGACCATTACAATTGGCAGATTTAATTGGACTGGATGTGTGTAAATCTATACTAGAAATAATGCACAAAGGTCTAAATAATGAAAAATATAGACCAAATAAGTTACTAATTGATCTAGTTAATAAGGGAAATCTAGGAGTAAAATCCGGGGAGGGATTTTACAATTATAGTAATTCCAAAAAAGCAGAAGTTATTTCAAAAAGATTTTTAAAATGATTACAAAAAGAATCAAAGAAATACGCGATTCTATTAACAAAGATGTTGAGTTAGTTGCAGTTTCTAAGACTAAATCAAATAAAGAGATTTTAGAAGCATATAACGCTGGTCAAAAAGTTTTTGGTGAAAATAAAATTCAAGAAATGACTGAAAAGTATGAAGAATTACCAAAAGATATAAAATGGCATATGGTAGGACATGTACAGAGTAATAAAATAAAATATATGGCACCATATGTAGATTTAGTCCACGGAATTGATTCTCTAAAATCTTTAAAAATTTTAAATAAAGAAGCAAAAAAAAATAATAGGGTAATTAGATGTCTGCTTCAATTAAAAATTTCTGATGAATTTACCAAGTTTGGTCTTTCCAAAGAAGAAATTGAATCAATATTAAATTCCATAAATATTTTAGATCTTATGAATATTAACGTAGCAGGAATCATGACAATAGGAAGCTTTACTGAAAATATGGATGTTGTTGTTAAAGAATTTGATAAGACTAAAAAAATTTTTGACAGTTTAAAAACTGCTTTCCCAAATTTAAAAATTCTGTCTATGGGAATGAGTAATGACTATAAAATAGCTATAAATCATGGTAGTAATATGATTAGAGTTGGTAGTTTAATTTTTGGTAAAAGAATTTAAAATCAAGTATTCAATAATTGACATAGAGACTACAGGAGGCAGGTTTAATCATGAAAAAATCACAGAAATTGCGATTCTAAGGATTAATGATAACAATAAAGTTGATGTTCTTCATAAACTAATTAATCCAATAAAAAAGATTCAACCTTTTGTGGAAAAATTAACCGGACTTAATAATAAAATGTTGAAAAACAAACCAATTTTTTCAAATGTTGCAGTTGAAATACAAGATTTTACTAAAAATTCCATTTTTGTGGCACATAATGTGAATTTTGATTATCGAGTTTTACGTAAGGAATTTAAATCAGTTGGAATTGAATTTTTAAGAAAAACTTTATGTACAATAAAACTTTCAAGAAAAGTCTTCCCACTTGAAAAATCTTATGGATTAGGTAAATTAACTTCTAGAATTGGAATAAAAATAAACAATAGACACAGAGCTATTGGTGATGCTGAAGCAACACTTAAATTGTTTAATATGATAAGAGAAAAATTATCTGAAAATGATTTAAGAGAATATATTAAGGAATACCAATGAAAAAATTATTAGTTTTTATTGTTGGTCCAACAGCCATTGGAAAAACATCTATTGCTATCAATTTAGCTACCCACTTCAACACAGAAATTATTTCATGTGACTCTAGACAGTTTTACAAAGAAATGAATATAGGAACAGCTAAGCCGTCGCCAAATGAAATAAAAAAAATAAAACATCATTTAATTGGCAATATTTCAGTGAATAAAGACTATAATATTTCAGAATTTACTAATGATGCTGATGTTATTTTAAGGTCTATACTTAATAAAAAAAATATTGCGATTCTTGTTGGTGGATCAGGACTTTATATTGAGTCACTAATTTTTGGAATTGATCAAATTCCTGAGGTTAGTTTGGATCTTAGAAATAAATTAAATGATGATTTAAAAAATAATGGAATTAAATTCCTTCAGGACCAGTTAAAAAAAATAGATCCAGAAATATTAGATAAAATTGATACAAAAAATCCAAGAAGAGTCATAAGAGCATTGGAAATATGCCTAACAAGTAAAAAAAAATACTCTCAAATAATTGATAAAACTAAAAAAATACCGAAATATGATTTCCTTTGTATTGGACTAGACAGTAATAGAAAAAAATTGTATGAAGCTATTAATAAAAGAGTTGATAATATGCTGGCGAATGGACTAGTAAGTGAAGTTAAGTCATTGTACAAATTCAGGAAAAATAATGCACTAAATACTATAGGTTATAAAGAAATATTTGAGTACATAGAAGGTAATGATTCTCTTGAAAATTGTATTGAAAAAATAAAAGTTAACTCTAGAAGATATGCAAAAAGACAACTTACATGGTTTCGTTCAAAAAACTATGTAAAATGGTTTGACAAACCTAATCTTGATGAATTAATTAATTATATAAAAATTAATCAACAATCAGCCTAAACCCTTCTCCGTGAATATTGCTAATACTTACCTTGGGATCTTTTTGAAGTTGCTTTCTTAACTTGGCAATATAAACATCCATACTTCTAGATGTAAAATAGTTATCATCGTGCCATATTCTGGTCAAAGCAAGTTCTCTTGGCATCAGATCATTTTTATGTAGCAAGAGCAACTTTAAAAGCATATTTTCCTTAGGAGAAAGTTTAATTGGTTTATCATTCTTGAAAACTAAATGTCTTAGTTTAGAATTAAATTGAAAAAATCCAAATGAAAATTCAGTTTCTGTATTGTCAATGATTGTGGATAGCTTATTCCTTTTTAAAATTGCCTTTATTTTAAACAATAAAACATCACTGTCAAAAGGCTTTTTTAAATAATCATCTGCACCTACTTTATATCCCTTTAAGACATCCTCTTTCATTGATTTTGCAGTTAGGAAAATTATAGGTATATCAGGGGAAACTGATTTAATTTCAGTTGCCAGAGTAAAACCATCTTTGTAAGGCATCATTACATCAAGAATACATAAGTTAAATTCAAACTTTTTAAATTTTTCAAAACCCTCCATTCCATTTTTTGCTAAAATGACATCATACTCATTCATTTTTAAAAAATCTCTTAGAATGATTCCAAAATTTGGATCATCTTCAACTAAAAGGATTCTTTTTTTTGTATTCATTGACTAATGTAAATTTAATTGTATTGTAAATGTACTACCTTTTCCTAAAACGCTGGTAACACCAATACTTCCATTATGTAAATCTATTATTTTTTTCACATAGGATAGGCCTAAACCGTGACCTTTTACATTGTGAAGGTCTCCTGTTTGAGGTCTGTAAAATTTATCGAAGATCTTTGACCTTGTAGATTTGCTCATTCCTATACCATTATCTGTAATATCAATGATTAACTTCTTTTCTAAAATTCTACTTTTAATAATTATATCAGGTTGATTTTCATTGTATTTTATGGCATTATCTAAAATATTTACAAAAATATTTACCATGTGCGTTTCATTTACCCTAACCAATGGCAACTTTGGGTCTTTTTCAAAATTTATTTTTCCTTTTTTACTTTGTATAATTAAATTAACATGTGAGATAGCCAAGTTGATCAATTCATTAATGTCATGATCTTTCTTATCTAAATAAATCTCTTTTCTTTCCAACTGACTCATCATTAAAACATTCTCAACTTGATCATGCATTCTATTATTTTCATCATTAATCATTTTAAGATACTTATTAACCTTTTTCGTGTCAAGGATTGTTTTTGGATTTTTTATTGCTGATAAAGCTAAATCTATTGTCGCTATCGGTGTTTTAAATTCATGAGTCATATTATTTATAAAATCAGATTTTATCTGTGATATCTGACGCTGTCTTAAAAGAAGTAGAATAGTAGTTATATAAGCGATAATAATGATTAAGGTAAACACAATAGATGTTGCTATAACAGGAAGCAGAGATGAAATTAAGAATGGAGTTCTAGAGGGAAAATTTATTTTCAGTGAATAATTACTCAAATCATTTTCATCTTTAAAAATTAATGAGCTGTAGGTTTGATTATTTTTCTCAAAGTTTAAAGATGAAATACCCGTTATTTTATCACCATTGTAAACTGCATATTCAAAATCTAATTTTATTTCTAAATCCTTGAGATTTTGAGTGAGTATATTCTTAAAATCATTTACATTACCAATTCGTGCTTCGATTGGATTTCTTTTAGCTAAATCATTATAAGTTGTCTCAAATAGAATTTCTTTACTTTTAGAAATTTTTCCAAGCCTCATTAGAAAATCTTGAGGATTAAAATTGCTATTTTCAATTTCGTTATTACTAAAAACCTTTTCCTCTCTCTGATTTGACAACCTTTTAATTTCAATATTCTCAGATTCCGTAATAAGACTGTAATAATCACTTTTTGAAGAAATATTAGGTATTATGATATTTTCTTCAATAACACCATTTTTATAAATTATAGTTTCTCTTTTTTCTGGAATTTCATTAATAATATATAAATTCTTGATACTAGTTGTATCGATAGTTGATCCACTAGCAATAAGTTCCGTAAACCTTGAAACATACTTTTTGAATTCTATTTTTTCAATTTCTGAGATTGTTTCTGTTAGAGCATATTTAATATTGGAAGAAAATTGTTTGTCATTTTCTTCATAGTTTTTTAAAATAAAATAGGATTGTATAAATATAATTCCAGTTAAGGAAATACTCATTAGCGATAAAAGCAGAAC
This sequence comes from uncultured Bacteroidota bacterium, assembly GCA_902525795.1. GTDB lineage: Bacteria > Bacteroidota > Bacteroidia > Flavobacteriales > Flavobacteriaceae > MED-G13. Next base: position 12,573 of record CABZIT010000003.1, on the reverse strand, counting down.
AAATATCTTTTTACTCATATTCAAATTTATAATTAAATAAATGAGCAATAATTTATTTTAATAAAAGATTAACAATAAGATTTATACTAGTTTGTTGTGAATTTCAAGTATACGTTTATTCAAGTTTTCAATACTATCGTTTAATATACAATATGAAGAATTTTTACATTTTTCATCTTGTGACATCTGATTCTCGATGATATTATTGATTTTTTCAAAGCTATAATTTTCACGTATATTAATTCTTTGATGTATAATATTTATTGGGGTTTTTATACAAATGATTTCATCAAAAATATCCTGTGATTCATTTTCATAAACTAAAGCAGACTCATAAATTATATAGCTTGATTGTTGTACATTACACCAACTTTGAAACTTATCTTTTACTAGTGGGTGAACTAATGCATTAACAAATTTCAAATCAGAGGAATTATTAAAAATTCTTTCTGAAATATAAGATTTGTTCAACTTTCCATCTTGAAATACAATATCTCCAAAATGATTTAATAGTTGATTAATTACATTACTATCACTTTCCATAAGTTCTTTAGCAGATTCATCAGCTACAAAAACGGGTAAACCTAACTTTTTAAATAAATTAGCAGCAGTACTTTTTCCACTCCCAATTATTCCAGTAATAGCGATTTTCTTCATTCCAGCATTATTAATTGAATTTTCTCTGTACTTAGGCTAATATTTTTTATAAAATCTGGCTTTTTAACAACTTCTAACAAATAATCATTTTTAAGCAAATCATCAATATAACATTCAATTTTAAAGTCGATAGGGTTTATTTTGACATAATTATCTACACTAACTAAAAATTTAACCTTAACTGTTTTTGGAAAGAAATTGAAACTTGACTTATTTAAATTACTAACAACATTTATATTTACATCAACAGTTTCCTCCGTGAATTGATCAACATTTAAAAAATATTCAACTTCAGTGTTCTCTACAATGGTGTTTTCTAATCCATGTAGTTTAAGTTTTATTTTACCCTTTAAATCATTCTTAACGTTTTCAATTGAAATAAGTTCTGTTTTAATCGATTTAATTGCTTGAATTGAGTTACTTGGTCCTATAACTTTAACAGAGTCAGGTGTTAATTTTAAAGTGCCAAAATTTCCATAACCTGCAGCATATTTTATTTCTGTGAGTCCTTTGACAGGAATTGATTTAGTAGTATACTTATCAAAATAAAATAACAAAGAATCTTCAGAAATATTCAATAAAGTCATGGGGCTTACAAATCTTTCCAAGCTAAATAAGTTCTTTTCTTTTGTCCATATAAAACTAGATTTATTTGTTTTCATTTCATCAACAGATAATTTCAATTCTGGATTTTTGAAATAATATCTTGCAAAATTAAATCCATATCCTTTTAATTTTAAGCTTATTTTTTCACTCGACTGACCAGTGAATACTTTGTCGTTAGGTAAATCTGATGGTAAAACTGTAAAATCTATATTTTTTTCATAAGTTGATAGCAACTTACTTGTAAATGAAGTAATAATAGCCAATCCAAGAAAGACTAAAAAAACATTTGTTTTACCTCTACTAAAATCCAATTTCATCTAATTTACTTTAAAAAACATTTTTGGAAACACTGATTCTAAGTCATCACCTCTTCTAAGAAGGATCTTTGCATTACCCTTTAAAAATCCAAGGGAGTATGCAAAAAACTGTGTGAGTGTTGTAATAATAGCTAGAATTGCAGCGATCAAGTTGTTTTTAATTGTACAACTGATCAAAATCAAAGCAAAGTATACAAAAAATAGAAAGAGTAATATATTTGAATATAAAAAAACAGAGAAAATTGAAATTAAAAATAATAATGTGAAAAAAAACGGAAACCAATAAATTATTTTCTTGGAATCTTTGTGAATAGTGTTAAGAATGGATCTGGCAACTCCAAATTTATAAACTTGAGTAAAAAAACTTTTTAACGAAATTCTTCTATTATGGAAAACAACCACATCTTCATAATTTTTAATAACGTATCCTTTCTTGTAAAGTCTCAATGAAAGATCTGGGTCTTCCCCTGGATGAATATTAATAAATCCACCAGAATCATAAAAGGCACTTTTTGAAATTCCCATATTAAAACTTCTTGGCTGAAAATCTTTTGACCACTTCCCTCCCCTTAGATGACCGGTTGTTATAAAAGAAGTCATAGAAAAACTAACAGCTTTTTGAAAATTACTAAAAGAATCATGAGCATCATCTACTCCTCCAAAACAATCAGCGTAATTATTATTTAACTTGTAGATTACATTTTCAATATAATCTTCCCTTAAAATACAATCAGAATCCAAGATAATGTAGTAGGAACCTTTGGCTCTTTTCATACCAAAGTTTCTTGAATCACCAGGGCCCGAATTTTCTTTAAAATAATAACTAACATTTAAATCCTTGTGGTTTTTGACAACCTGATCACATTTATTTGTTGAGCCATCTTCAACGATTACAATTTCAAAATCTTTTTCTCCATTTAATTTTGCGAAACTTTTCAAAAGCTCGTCTATCTCATTAGGCCTATTAAATACCGGGATTACGAAGGAAATATCTTTTGAAACCATATTCAAAATTAATCAATTATATATAAAAAAGGGGGTTTAAATGTTAACCCCCTTTTTAAAACTAATCATTCTAATTTAATTAATGATCAATTTAAAGGTACTTGACTTATCTTCAATCGTAATTCGTGTAATGTAAAATCCAGGTTCTAAATTTGAAACATCTAATATTTCTTCAGAGATTATTTCTGACATTACTTTCCTTCCGTTAAGATCAAATAATTCTACTAGCTTTTCCTCGGAAATTGATGTTACTATGTTCACATAGTTATCACTTACTGGGTTTGGATAAACCTCAAGATCAGCAATTTCATTTTCATTAATTGACAATCCAGCACATGTGATTGCGAACGTCACCGGTCCTAACTCAAAATAGTCAGTTGCGGCCACATACACGTTAATTGTTCCATCTGTTGATGTATAGGAACCAGACTGACCTCCAGAAACGGGGCCGTATATTAAATTTCCAGCTCCATCAGTTATATAAACCCAATCGCGGTCATCCGTATTTCCGCCAATTGTAACGGTTATCTCATCTGTAATTCCATCATTATCTTCATCTCCAGCAGTGGTTGAAAAAACAAGTTCATCTGGGTTTGGAGCAGTAAAATTCACATCAAAATTTTCACCGCCACTATTTCCTGAAGGATATTCATAAACAAAGAAATCTCCACATTGAGGGTCTCCTCCTCCACCTCCAACTATTCCTGAACAATTAGAATCCACATATATTCCATAAACACTAGACTGAGCACCTGAACCAACTACAACACCATTTGAATCAACAATTTCATAAGATGATTCCCAACCATAATTTGCTCCACCTATCCAAATAGCTTCAAGGGTAGAACCAACAGGGACCTCAAAAGATTCTGATCCAGAATAGCCACTATCTAAAGACGGGCTTGCAATATCATAATAATTACCTTGAGGATCAGTAATCCTAATTATCATAACTAGAGATAAACCTAAATCATCTACCCATCCATCCCCAAAAGAATCGTACATATTCACTGTCCAAGTACAATTTTCCGGAACTGGAAATTCAAACAAGGTAAATTGAAAGTCTTCCCATGAAATTTGTCCATCATCCCATGCAATATAGTAGGTATTACCAGCCTCAACATTAAATGTATCTTTGGAATAATTTGAAATCCCACTATCATCATCTCCGCCGACACAATACAAATTATCGCAAGAACCACCATAAACCTGAAATCTTGTATCATCAACCATGCTATCAAAAGATTCAACAGTAACTATGTAATCCTGATCTGGGGTATAGGAATACCATTGCATATTTCCATTTGGAGGAGCCTGATTTCCACCATGGCATTGCAATGGGTATGATTCTCCGTCAATTCCAACAACAGGGTATGTTCCAGCAGTTATTGGAATCGCATTTTCACATGATGATCCATCACCATCACCATCACCATCACCATTTCCATCCGAACCTGGGCATGATGCATCTTCTTCACAGCTTCCAAAACAATGAAGCAACTCAGTATCCGCTTCAACGGGGGGTAAATACCTTTCATCATTTGGACCATATGCACAAGGTTGGCCTGTTAAAATTTCTTTGGCGCCATAATCAGTTGAACTTTCTGGACTATTGAAATAAGAAAAATATCCGCTTTGACCTGTGTTTACATATACAAATCCGACATAAAAACCATCATTTGAAACGGGATCATTTTCATAAAGTGGAACTGCTGTAGCGCTTTCAAAAAATCCACCTCCAGCATACATACCATTTGGCCCAACCTCAATATTTGCTGTATTAACAACAAATGTTAATACATCACAATCCCCACTATCACAAAAAGAAGGAATTTCTGGATCATCCTCGCACACACAATCTCCACCATCACACTCAAATTCTTCACAATTAAAATATATAGCTACACCATTCCAACCATATGTACCATCATCACAGTACGAATCGCCTATCCATGTTTCTGGGGCGCAATTACCATTACAATCTGGAATTTCACCTACAGGGCAAGTGGTTTGTGAATAGGAAAAAGAAAATATTAAAAAGAATATAAAAAGAAGAGGAATTTTTTTCATGGTGACGTTTTAAAAAATTATCAATTAATATAAAAAAAAAACTAACTTCTCAATCATTTCGATTAAAATAGTTTTACAAGAAAAGGGTTTAGAAATCTAAACCCTTTTTCTTTTATAATCTTGAAAGGCTATTCAATTACAAGCTTTGAAACTTTTTTGGAGTCACCTACGGCAAGTTCAATCATATAGAATCCAGAACTTAATGATGAAATATTAAGCATATCCCCAACTAAATTTGTTGATAGCACTTTTCTTCCATTCACATCATAAATATTAATGAATTTATCTCCTGCAATTGGTGATTTGATATTTACAAAATCACCATTAACAGGGTTCGGATAAATTTTAAGTCCTTCTAATTGATAATCATTGGTGCTTAAAGATTCAACTATTGTAATCGAATAATCTTCTACTTCACCATAGCTGGTAACCTCACAAGCATCATCGGGAACAGGGCTATTCCAATTGGCTTTAAATCTCATTGTATGAGGGCCAAGATTTGCATCAGACGGGATAACAGCATCAATTTCTGTTGTTCCAACACTAGCAATTAATGCATTATCAATAATTAACTCGTCTAATGTATATTCATAATCATCATTAAAGTCAACCCATGCTCTAACGTACTGGTTTGAATATCCTGTTGTAACTGAAACTGGATAAGTAGCGCCTTGCGCTAAATCAGTAGTTAAATCTGGGAAAATTCCATATCCATCCGGCGAACATCCAGAATCTGAATTATCAATATCTGCAATTACTATACCTACAAATCCATCACCAAAAGAACAGTTAATTCCTAGAGGAATACATGATTGACAAGCTGATAAAACAGTAAACGTCTGATCACAATTTACATCATCGCCAACAGCATTTATAGTTACAGGATTTATTCCCGAATATGGACCAAATGTTAATATATCAGCAGTATCTGTCGATTGTTGATTTCCAAGATCATCAGAAACAACATACTGCGAAGAAGTTCCAAGATCAGATACATCAACTTCTATATAGTACTCATCATCAACACATGACAATGCAGATGCAGTAATCACAGGTTGAGTACATGAATTTTCGGTAATTGTTAATTCATAAGGTGTGCTTTGTGGAGAAGGAAAAGTCGAAATAGCAATTATGTATGTTTGACTATCAAATAAATCCAACTCAAAAATACGCTCATCAGCAGATGAACTAGCACTTCCTGCAATACATGTCACCCCTACACTTTCACAAGAATCATAGAGAAAAATACCTGACCAAGTGTTCACTGGATCAAATGTTACAGTAACTGACATGTCATAAGGTGCAGTAAATGAATAGAATACATCATCACCACTCAAATAAGGTGAAGATGAACTACATGATTCTGCATCTCCTGGTGACCCACTATAATCATCCTGATAGTTAATTGTATCATCAGTTACACTAAATGGAAAACTTTCAATTACAAGTGGATCCTCACAGACACCACCAACAGGCGGAATCATAAAATAAACTCCATTTTCAGGAACATATTCACTAAAGCTTCCGTTATCACATGCTGCTCGAACATAAAAATCATACTCATTTCCTTGAACAAGACCCTCCAATAAAATGGATGGCGAATCAATTAAGATACCGCTTTCCGTAGGCTGATCAGCACCTGCCTCTTGTAAGACATATTCCCATTGGGTTTCTTGACTAGCTCCTTGATTCCAGGAAATCTCTGCAGATTCACTTGTGATATTATCTAAGGTAACATTCAAAGGAGCATCACAATCAGGGGTTTCCTCAACAACGATTGCATCGACATACATCCCATATCCTTCTGTTGCTGTGGGTGGAACATAAAATGCAATGAATGCTGGTCCTGAATAAGCAGATAAATCTATATTAACTTCTGTCCAATCACCTGAGTACTCAGTTGTTTCGCTCAAAGTTATGGTGAAGTCTTCTGGGTTTGATGTTGTTGTAGACATTAATATTGCCATAGAATTATTTTCCTCACCATTTCCATATGATTTTGCTGCAAATTTAATTCTATCATTTCCAGTTAAATCAAACCTCGGAGAAATTAAATAATCATCATTTTTACCTTGGTTTCCAAATGTATACAACCAGGCTGCTTGACTTCCATCAAAAGCATTGCTTACATTAGTATTCCATGAGGAATTGTTAGGTGCAGCTTCAGGGCTTAAATCAATGATTGTCCAGCAAATTTCGTTTTCTGAATCTTGTTCAAAACTTTCAGAGAAAGGTAGTTCAAATAAATCTGCACAACCTGTTGTAAATCCATAACTTACAACTCCGCCATACTCTCCATCACACTGGGAACGGATATAAAAAACATAATTTGTCAAGGGATCAAGACCTGAAATTGATACTGAATTTTCAGTAATAGCCGTTCCAGATTCAAATTCTTGTCCAGCAGGTAAAACAGCATATTCAAACCCAGTTACATTTTCACCAGATGACCATGTAAAGTCTGCAGAGGTACCTAAAATATTAGAAACACTTATGTCTGTTGGATTTGGACATTGTTGAGTGATTCCCTCAAAAACTATATTAGCATATCTCAGTAAGGCATCTGATGGTGATGGGGGTGCTAACGGGTCAGGTGGGGTTACATCATTATAGTAGACCAGTGCTACTCTCGAACTACCATCATAAAGAGAAGCATAAAAATCATCTGTAGATCCGTCATATGTACCTGTATCCATAGTATCATGACCTGCAACAATTAGATTTTGAGTTGCATTGTAATCAAACGGTGTATCCAAAGTTATCGTGACTGTCTGGTCTACCACTTCAACAGCACCGCTAAAAACAAGTGTTAATTCAGATGCATCAACAAAGGAATATTCACCACCTTCATTTTGTGGATGTTCATTCAAATCTGTGTGGGCCATATAAATATCCCATGTTCCAGTATTTTCTAAGTCGGTTGTTGGAGTTGCAAAATATTTTAGTCCGGTAATCTGACCAGATGCATTGATTAAATTTGCATTATATATTGTTTGACTGTAAGAGTATTCATACCATGGCTCCACAGGCTGGCTCTGATTTGTCCACTGCTCGCTTCCGACAGAAACTTGAGAAAATGTGAAAATGGTAAATAAAAATGCCACAAGGGCAAGGGTAGTTTTTTTCATTGTATAATTTTTATTGATTACTAATCCATATACAATTTAAAAAATAATTTTAATTGAATAATAGTAATTATTAAAAGTAAAAAAATTTTTGAAATAATACTAAGTACCACTACTTATCTAATAGATCCATCATGCTTTCACTCACACCCATATTGCTGAAACCACCATCATTATATAAGTTTTGCAAAGTAACTCTTTTAGTCAAATCACTAAAGAGGGATACCGTGTAGTTTGCACAATCCAAAGCTGTAGCGTTTCCAAGTGGAGACATTTTATCTGCATATTTTATGAATCCATCAAAACCTTTAACTCCCTGACCGGCAGTAGTTGGTGTTGGAGATTGTGATATGGTATTCACTCTTACTTTTTTATCCTTGCCAAAGAAATAACCAAAACTTCTTGCAATACTTTCCAAATACGCCTTGTTATCTGCCATATCATTGTAATCAGGAAACACCCTTTGAGCCGCCATGTAGGAAAGAGCTACAATACTCCCCCACTCGTTCATAGCATCGTTTTTATACAGAGTTTGCATTACGCGATGAAAAGACATAGCTGAAACATCTAATCCTTTGTGGGTCCAATCATAATTTTGATCTGTGTAGGATTTCCCTTTTCTCACATTTATTGACATACCTATAGAATGTAAAACAAAATCAATTTTACCACCTAAAATCTTCATAGACTCTTGCACAAGGTTTTGAAGATCATCTAGCGAAGTAGCATCCGCTGAAATGACCTTAGAATTTGTTTTTTTGGCTAATTCATTAATTTGCCCCATTCTGAGCGCTACAGGTGCATTTGTTAAAACGAAAGCACCACCCTCTTCAAAAACTCTCTCTGCTGTAATCCAAGCAATCGAATTAGGATCCAAAGCTCCAAAGATAATTCCTTTCTTTCCTTTAAGTAAATTGTGAGCCATAATAAAATATTTTAGGCTATAAAGATAATATTAATTCATTAACCGCCTTGCATGATTAATGGCAGATTCAGAAATGCTACTACCCTCTAACATTTTAGCAATTTCAACAATTCTTTCCTCCTCTGCGAGCTTAATGATTGTAGTTTTGGTAATGTTGTCTTCATCATATTTATAAATCTTATAATGGGAAGAACCCATGGCTGCAATTTGAGGAATGTGAGTGATAGAGAAAGTTTGCACATATTTTGACAAAGATCTCATGATATATCCCATTTTTTGGGAAATAGCACCAGAAACACCTGTGTCAATTTCATCAAAAATTATGGACGGAATTTTTCTATACTTTGCGATAATAGATTTAACAGCCAACATAATTCTAGACATTTCACCACCAGATGCGCTAGATTTTAAGTCTTTGAACTCATATCCTTTATTTGCCTGAAACATAAAATTTATATCATCCATTCCGAAAGAGTTAAAATTATTGGATGGATTTAGCTCTATTTTAAATTTTGCATTTTCCATTCCCAAATCTTTTAATATAAGCTCAATATCATTTGTAAATTTAGGGATGGCATCCATTCTTTTTTTTGTAATTGATTTAGAAATTTTCGATAATTCATTTTTAAGATTCTTAAACTTCATTTCAAATTCTTCAATTTTTTCATCAATGGACTCCGTGGAATCAACTTTTGCAGCAAACTCATCTCTTACCCTTTGCAGATCATTTATTGAGGTTACAGAGTGCTTTCTCAAAAGGGTGTTAATAGTATCTATTTTTTCAATTAATAAAGTAAGCTTTTCAGGATTATTTTCTAAAGATTCAAACTGATCTGTTAATTCTTGACCGATATCGTCAAATTCAGTAGATATCTCCAAAACCCTTTCATATAACCTATTTAAATTTTCAGATTTACCTGAAATTTTATTGAGGGAGTTTAATAGTTTTTGAATGTTGGTCTGGATACCAATATTTTCATCTGTAATCAAATTATTAATAAAAGAAAGCTCCTCTGAAATAACTTCAAAATTCGATAGAAATACTTGGTTATCCTCCAATTCTTCCAAATTTTCCTCAAAAATATTTGAATTATCAAACTCTTTTAAAATAAACTTATTGTAATCAATAGATTGATTTAAGCTATCTTTATCTAACTTCAATTTTTCAATTTTTCTTTGCAGCTCTAGATACTGATTAAAAATTAACCGAAATTCATTAACAATCTCATTATTGTTTGAGAATGCGTCAATAATTTCAAATTGAAAATCTTTATCTAGAATATTTAAATTTTGATGCTGAGTGTGAATATCAATTATTCTTGAACCAATTTTTGATAGCTGATGTAAATTTACCGGGCTATCATTAATAAAAGCTCTTGACTTTCCAGAAGGACTTATTTCTCTTCTTAAAATTGTTTCCGAATCATAATCGATTTCATTAACATCAAAAATAGGTTTTAAATTATAGGCACCAATATCAAAGATTCCCTCAACGATACATTTTTTTGTTTTATCTCTATTGACTGACAAATCTGCTCGTTTCCCTAGCAATAGAGATATTCCGTCTACTAAGATCGTTTTACCAGCACCAGTTTCCCCTGTAATTACAGAAAAACCAGAATTAAATGAAATATTTAACTCATCAATTAATACGTAGTTTTTTATGGAAATAGACTTTAACAATTGTAAAACTATTTAATTTATATTCCTCCATTTTTCAGAGTTGTTTGGGGATATTCTGTTCAAAATTGAAATTAAATTTGAAGTGGAAACCTTGGGGCCATCTTTAAAAATTTCAAATATTTCTTCTGATTTTGTATCAAAGAAAACCCGCATCAAAAAAGAATTTGGACGTCTTCTATGCATTATATTTAAAGCATTCATTTGTTCGATCAAAATCGTTTTTGACATCTTAGGCTCGTCAGCCATTTTATCTAAACCCCTCAAATGATAGCTATACATTACCTCCCTATATTCTTTGTAAGTAGGAGATAAAATGTTGTCAATCAAAAAATACCTGGACTGCAAGCCATCACTCGATGCCCACCCCTTGTAACCTTGATTTTGTGAATAATCTAAAATTTCTCTTGCAACCTCAAAATAATCAGTACCTCCGTTAAGAGAAAATGAATCAGCATCAATACCCAAAATCATATAAATATGAAAAGCAATGATTGAAATAAGATTATTTTCAAACTGATTCGGATTAAAATTTAAATTTTGATACTCTTGGTAACGAAAATTAAAATTTTTGTCATTAAAATTATAAACCGGTGAGTAGTAAGAGCTGTTATATACAGGTCTAGATGCCTGTATCTGCAGGGTTCCATTAAAAGAATCATTATCCATTGAGGATATATTTAAAAACATGGCACAATTTATCTTTTCATTGGGTCTTACTGATCTACCAGTCCAAGAATTATTATTAATAAACTCGTTAAGTTGATTTTCTAATGATTTGAATATCTGTAAATTCTCCTGCCCTGTTTGTCTAGCGTCAATGGTAATTTCACAGTTCAAATCCTGTCCGTAAAAAAAAGACAAGTTAAAAAGCAAATAAATTAAAAATATTTTTCTCATAATTTATTACTCAAAATATATTCAAATATATCATTAGCAACAAATCTTTTTGGCTTTAAATCATAATGATTTATTTTAAGATTATCATCTATGATTGTGACTTTGTTCGTGTCATGGCCAAAAGCAGCACCTTCATCATTTAAAGAATTAAGGATAATTATATCTAAATTTTTTTCTTTTAATTTCTTTTTTGCATTTTTAATTTCATTATTATTTTCAAGCGCAAAACCTATTAACATTTGTTTTTTTAAGGTCAATAGTAAAATCATTTGACCTTGATTCTTTTTTAATTTTTTTATCTGAATATGATTTAGGGGTGTAATCACTGATTGCTGCTGCCATAATTATAATATCAGAATTTTGATATCTACTCATTACTGCTTTCTCCATCTCATCAGAGGTTCTAACACTAACTAAATCTATACTATTTTCATTCAAAGTTTCATTACTAGGACCACTAATTAAACATACGGATGCACCTAGTCGTTTTGCCTCCTCAGCTAATCTATACCCCATTTTACCGGATGAATGATTTGAGATAAACCTAACCGGATCTATTGGTTCAAGCGTAGGACCAGCGGTAATTAAAACTTTTTTATTTTTTAATGGTAAGTTTTTAGAATAATGTGCAGTTAGAAAATCAACTATGGATGTTGGCTCAGGTAATCTACCCTCACCTACTAAGCCACTCGCAAGTTCGCCTGAGTCAGGAGGTATTAAAATATTTCCAAAACTAATTAGCTTTTTAATAGATTGCTTTGTGGATTCATGTTTGTACATGTCTAAATCCATGGCTGGGGCAAAAAATATTTTTGATTTGCAAGATAAATAAGTGGCAATTAATAAATTATCACAATTCCCATTTGCCATTTTATATAGACTATTTGCTGTTGCAGGACAAATAAGCATTAAATCACACCAAAGACCTAGTTCGACATGATTATTCCAATTTTCATCATCATCTTTAAACTTTGATAGGACAGGATTTTCAGAAACTGTTGATAAAGACAGAGGAGTTACAAATTCTTTAGCACTTTCTGTTAAAACAACCTTTATTACAGCGCCTGCTTTTTTTAGTAACCTAACAAGTATTGGCATTTTATATGCTGCAATACCCCCTGTTATTCCTAATAGGATTTTTTTACCCCCAAGGATGGACATTTTACTCTTCTATGTCTTCAGAGCTATCTCTATGGTATACTTTATCTTCTAGCCATTCTTGATAAATCTTTTGTCGGTTTTTAATAACAGTGTATCAATATTTTGAAAATAATTTATTAAAACATCT
>CABZIT010000002.1 GCA_902525795.1 uncultured Bacteroidota bacterium | reverse complement strand
TTTCTAAAATTAAGAAAAGATTTTAAATATACCTTTCTGATTGCAACGCATGATCAAAAACTTGCAAAAAAATCTGATAGAGTAATTAAAATAAATGATGGACAAATAATCAGCTAAAAGTGAGCTTAAAAATTAAAGAATTTTTGGATTATAAATCTGAAAAATACAATAATCCATCCTTCATCCAAGAAGATCCCATTCAAATACCCCATTTATTTCAAAAGAAAGAGGACATTGAAATTTCCGGCTTTTTAACCGCAACAATAGCTTGGGGAAACAGAAAATCTATTATTAAAAGTTCAAAAAAAATAGTTGAATATTTTGGATATAAACCCTATGACTTCATAATGAATCATAATGATTCAGATCTAAAAAAATTAGAATCTTTTAAACATAGAACATTTAATGGATATGATTTGATTCAGTTTGTAAAAAGTATTAAAAATATTTATTCAAATCATGATGGACTGGAAAGTGTATTTGCAAAAAATATCTTAAAAGAAAGAATGCATAATTCCATTCATGAATTCAAAAATAAATTTTTTGAAATAGATCATTTAAATAGAACAAAAAAACATATTTCTGATCCGTTTAAAGGATCAGCCGCAAAAAGAATAAATATGTTTTTAAGATGGATGGTAAGAGATGATAACAAAGGGGTTGATTTTGGCATATGGAAAAAAATAAAACCAAAATATTTATCATGTCCTTTGGATATACATTCAGGAAGAATTGCACGTAAAATGGGAATTCTAAAAAGAAAACAAAACGACCACAAAGCAGTAATCGAATTAGACTCATTTTTAAGAACTTTGGATGTTAATGATCCGGTAAAATATGATTATGCTTTATTTGGAATTGGTGTATTTGAAAAATTAGATTTCAAATTATAATTTTTATTACTTTTACTTAAATTTTATAAATGAATTTATTAATTCGATCCGCAATTGTTATTGATAAAAAAAGTGAATTTCATAATGCAAAGATTGATATATTAATAAAAAACGGAGTTATTTCAAATATAGCTCATTCAATCAAAAACTCTAACAATTATAAAGAATTGAAATTTGACAACCTTCATGTTTCAGTCGGTTGGTTTGACTACAGTATTTCATGTGGTCAACCTGGATTTGAAGAGAGAGAGAACATGAAAAATACCCTTGATGTTGCTTCAAAATCAGGTTTCACTTGTATTGGGATACAACCAAATACTGACCCAGTTATTGATAAAAGATCAGAAATAGAATATATAAAATTATTATCTGCTAATAATATTGTTACGGCACACCCGATAGGATCGCTAACAAAAAAATCAGAAGGAAATAAATTGTCAGAAATTTTTGATATGGGTGAAGGTGGTGCAATAGCATTCGGAGACTATAAAAGATCTTTAAAAAATCCCAATATTCTTAAACTTGCCCTTCTATATTCAAACAACACTGATTATCCAATCATGTCTTTTCCTAATACTATGGATATCTCAGAAAATGGTGTTATTAACGAAAATATTACAAGCACAATACTTGGATTAAATCCAATTCCAAGCTTTTCTGAACACCTAAATATTCAAAGAGATCTAACAATACTAGAATACACTGGAGGGAAATTACATATACCAACAATTTCTACCGAAAAATCTTGTGAACTCATAAGAAATGCTAAAAAAAGAGGGCTTAATATTTCTTGTAGCACGGCAATACATAACTTATTTTTCGATGATCAATATTTAAGTGGTTATAATACAAATTTTAAAGTATTACCCCCACTAAGGTCAGTTGCTGATAAAGAATCTCTTAAAATAGCGGTAAAAGATGGTACTATTGATTTAGTGACATGTGATCACAATCCTTTAAATATAGAACTAAAAGATTTAGAATTTGAAAACGCTTCATTTGGTACTATAGGTTTAGAAAGTTGTTTTGGGGCTCTAAATAAGTTATTTTCAACGAAATCAGCTATTCAAATTTTAACAAAAGGAAGATCGATATTTTCACTAAATTCTCCAACTATTTCTATTGGTGAATCAGCTGATATCACTTTATTTAATCCTAATTATGATTACATTTTTTCTGAAGATGAAATTTTTTCAAAATCAAAAAATTCAATTTTTAAAAATACAAAACTAAAAGGAAAAGTTTACGGGATTATTTCAAACAATAAATTAAAACTTAATGTCTAATTATCAGTATCTAATCAAAAATTACCCACTAGAAAAAAAAAATGGTAAAATTTTGATTATGCTGCATGGTTATGGAAGTAATTATAATGACTTAATCAGCTTAAGTGATTTTTTTGGAGATGATTATCTGTATATTTCTATTCAAGCTAATCATTCCCTAGATATTAACTCCTTTTGTTGGTGGTCATTACATTTTGATTCAGATGATTCACTAAAATCTAATTTTGAGCAGGCCAAATATTCAGTTGAGAACCTAAATAAGTTTATTCAAAAAGAAATTATTACAAAATATAATTTCAATAACAAAAACATTGTTCTTTTAGGATTTAGTCAAGGAGCTATGCTTGCATATGCTTTATCATTAAATTTCTATGATATGTATAAAAAAGTTATTGCCTTGAGTGGAAAAATTCAAGAAGAAATAATAAAACCAGCCTCTAATGATAAATATAAAGATCACAAGTTCTACTGCTCACATGGAATTTTTGATCAAACTATTCCAATAACATATGCTAGAAAAGCTTCAGATTGGTTTGAAAAAAATAAAATTGATCATAATTATCAAGAATTTGATTCTCAACATAATTTGTGTTTGGAAAATATTGAGGCGGTTAAGAATTGGCTAAAAATTAATTAATTTCAATTTCTAACCCATCATAAGACAAGAAAATATTCTTGGGTAAACTTCTCTTAATTTCCTCATGAAATCCTAATTTGTGGCTTACGTGTGTTAAATATGCCTTTTTAGGATTAATTCTCTGAATTAAAGCTATAGCATCTTCCAAATTTAAATGTGATTTATGTTCTTCGATTCTTAATGCATTTATTACAAGAACCTTTAAGTTTTTTAATTTTTTAAGTTCCGACTCTTCAATTGTCTTAACATCTGTAAAATATGCAAAATCTGCAAATCTGTATCCAAAAATTGGAAGCTTACCATGAAAAGCACGAACTGGAATTATTGTTTTATTTTTAAAAATAAACCGATCGTTTATAACGTTAATTTTTACTGAGGGAACGCTTGGAATATTATTTACTTTATTAAAAATATAAGGAAACCTATTTGTCAATGAATTTAATACCCTTTTTTCTGCATAAATTGGAATAGTACCATATTTAAAATAAAATGGCCTAACATCATCTAATCCTGAGACATGATCATTATGTTCATGAGTAAAAAGAATTGCATCAATTTTTGAGCAATTAGATCTTAACATTTGATAGCGAAAATCAGGTCCACAATCGATAATAATATGATCACCCTTCCAATCTATCAAAAGAGAAGTTCTGAGTCTTTTATCTTTTTTATCTGGGCTCAAACAAACCGGATGTTTACTCCCTATTACGGGGATTCCCTGAGAAGTTCCAGTTCCTAAAAAATTTATTTTCATTTACAATGAGTATCACATAAAAATAAACTATTTATTCTTCTTCAAATAACACTATTTTAATAAATTTGTATATGGTACGATTTTTTAGAAATGGGCTTTAAAATACTACAGATATGTCCCTAGGTAATATCCTTTCTATCAAGCAAAAAGCATTGCAGATTAATTTAGATTCTGATATCTATGGTACATTTGCTGAAATAGGGGCAGGTCAAGAGACAGCGAGACAATTTTTTAGAGTTGGTGGTGCATCCGGAACAATTGCTAAAGCAATGTCAGCATATGATAAAAGCTTTAGTGATGATATTTATGGAATCGAGGATGATAAAAGATATGTTACACATAACAGACTTGTTAAAATGCTAAATCACGAAACTGCTTTGATTGAAGAAAGAATCGACAGAAAAAATAAGAAAAATGTAAAGTTTTTTTGTTTTGCAAATACAGTAGCTACTATTGATTTTGCTAAAAAATACAATGGACATGGTTGGGTAGGAATTAGATTTCAAATTGATCCAAAAGAAAAATATAATGATATTATTTTACATGTTAGATTTAAGGAAAATAATGCACAACAACAGCAAGAAACCTTAGGAGTTTTAGGAACAAACCTAATACACAGTGCTTTTTTTTATAACCAAACTCCAAAAAAAATTATTAAAAGATTATATGATCATTTAAATATAGATCAAGTTGAAATTGATACTATTAATTTTTTAGGTCCAGTTTTTAAAAATGTGGACAATAGAATTTTAAGTTTAGAGCTAGTTAAAAATAAGATGACTGAAGCTGTAATGTTTGGTCCTGACGGAAATAATATACTTCCAGCAGCAGCGCTTTATAAAAAAAATATTCTTGCATTAAGGGGTAGATTTAGACCTGTTACGATAGTTAATGAAGAAATGTATAGAAGTTCTTTAAACATGTTTTTAAATGAAAGACATGTTGATAAAAAAGACACGATAGTGATTTTTGAAATTACACTTGCAGATTTAACGTCTGATGGAGAAATTGATGAAAAAGACTTTATGGATAGAGCAAAATTATTAGGATCATTAGGAGAAACTGTATTAATTTCTAATTACAAAGAATATTACAGACTTGCTGAATATTTTTCATTATACACAAAAAAGAAAATTGGACTTTGTATGGGTGTAAATAATTTAATTCAAATTTTTGATCCAAAGTATTACATCAGTTTGAGTGGAGGAATTCTTGAGGCTTTTGGAAAACTTTTTTTCAAAAGCCTAAAAGTATACTTATATCCTGTTTTAGATGAAAATAATAATATTATCAATAGCGACAATTTAAAAGTCCACCCTAGAATGAAAGAACTCTACAAGTTTTTTAAGTTTAATGGGAAAGTAATTGATGTACAGAACTTCAAAAAAAAGTCGCTTAAAATCTATTCACATAAAGTTTTAGAAAGTATCAAAAAAAACGAATCAGGATGGGAAAAACTTTTACCAAAAGCAGTTGCTGAAAAAATAAAAAAATTTAACCTATTTGGATATAAGTAGTTTTAAAGAAGAATCTGTGATGAGTGTTCTTTTGTTTTAACCTTTTCGATAATTTCTTCAATTTTTCCCTGCTCATCTATTATGAATGTTGTTCTGATAATACCCATATATTCCTTACCTCTAAATTTTTTCAACCCCCAAACCCCATAATCATTAATAATCTCTTTATTTTCATCACAACACAAATTAAAAGGTAGATTATATTTATTTGAAAAATTTTTTTGAGATTTTTGATTATCTGCGGAAACACCAATTATTTCATATCCCCTTTTTTTAAATTCAATGTAATTATCCCCCAAGTTACAAGCTTGAGCAGAACAACCAGGTGTGTTAGCTCTGGGGTAGAAAAAAATTACTATTTTTTCTCCTAAAAAATCTGATAATTTGATTATTTCTCCGTCTTGGTTTTTACATTCAATTTTCGGTGCCAAATCACCAGCTTTCAATTTTTTCATATTTAATTATATTTACTTCTAAATTTAAGATTTTGAAAAAAAGTGACAAAATTTCCTATGTTATAAATAAACTAGAAGAATTATATCCAACTGTTCCAGTACCTTTAAACCACAAGGATCCATATACTCTTTTAATTGCTGTTTTATTGTCTGCACAATGTACTGATGAAAGAGTTAATCAAATAACACCTAAACTTTTTGGTCTAGCAGACAACCCATATGAGATGGTAAAGCTGAGTATACATGAAATCAAAGAAATAATAAGGCCTTGCGGCTTATCACCCATGAAAAGTAAAGGAATACACGGACTCAGCGAAATTATTATTAAAAAACATAACGGAAGTGTGCCGAAATCTTTTGTAGACCTAGAGGAACTTCCTGGGGTTGGTCATAAAACCGCAAGTGTTGTCATGTCACAAGCTTTTGGCATCCCTGCTTTTCCCGTAGATACACATATTCATAGACTAATGTACAGATGGGGATTAAGTAACGGATCAAATGTTAAACAAACTGAAAAAGATGCAAAAAGACTTTTTCCTATAGAAAAATGGAACAAATTACATCTTCAGATTATTTTCTATGGAAGAGAATATTGTCCAGCAAGGGGCTGGAAATTAGAAAAAGATGAAATTTCAAAAAAAATTGGACGAAAATCAATAATAAAGAAATTAATTTAAATCTATTATAAAGTTATTATCGTTATGTTTAATAACACCAATTGATTTTGAGTAGTTTAGTATTTTTTGTATAGTTTCCTTTTTGGGATTCAGAACAAAATTCTGTTTATCAGTGTAGTTTTTTTGCATATGTAATCAGTGTTTTTTGATACAACGAAAAAAAACTCAAAATATTGCGTTAACTGGTTAGTGAAATATTTTGTTTTTTTATGATATTTCTTAGGTTAATTAAGGCATATCTCATTCTGCCTAATGAAGTATTTATACTGACCCCTGTTTTTTTAGAGATTTCTTTGAAACTCAGTTCATTGTAGTACCTATAAACTAATACTTCCTTTTGATCATCGGGCAATAAATTAATTATCTTTTTTACTTCGATTAAGATTTGATCTTTTATCATTTTATTTTCCACATCAATTTCATTGTCTTTTAAAACAGAAAATATATCAAAATCATTGTTTGATTCAAATTTTGGAATCCTAGAATTTTTTCTGAAATGATCAATGACTAAATTATGAGCAATTCTCATGACCCATGAAACAAATTTTCCTTCTTCATTGTAATTACCCAACTTTAATGTTCTTATAACTTTTATGAAGGTATCTTGAAAGATATCCTCTGTAAGATCTCTATCAAAGACTTTAGAGTAAATAAAATTGTATATACGTTGCTTATGTCTTTTAATAAGCATTTCAAGTGATCTTTCGTCACCATCAATATATGATTTGACAAGAATAGAATCAGAAATATGATTTTTTTTCATAACATTACTTTTAAATAATTAGCAAGAATTATCTCTTTTTAGTGTAATGTTATTCTATAGGCAATCGATTTAATTGTAGTAAATATACGTTTTTAATGATAATTGATCAAAAATTATTTTTTTAAATTATTTGTCTATATAATTAGCACAATATTTGTTTTTAAAAAATTGTGAAAAGTAAAAATCCAAAGTTTATTGAAATTTCAGGTGCTGAAATGCATAATTTAAATTCAATAAACCTCAAGCTGCCTAAGCAAAAATTAGTAGTTATTACTGGTGTTTCCGGCAGTGGTAAATCATCTTTAGCATTCGATACAATTTACGCTGAAGGTCAAAGAAGGTATGTTGAAAGTCTTTCTAGCTACGCAAGGCAATTTCTTGAAAGATTAGAAAAGCCCAAAGTAAAAAAAATTAAAGGTTTATCCCCAGCTATCGCTTTAGAGCAAAAAATTTCACTATCAAATCCAAGATCAACAGTTGGAACAAAATCCGAAATTTACGATTATTTAAAACTCCTTTTTTCTAGATATGGTAAAACATACTCCCCAATAAGTAAGAGAGAAGTTAAAAGAACCACAATTTCCGAAATTTCAGATTTAATAAATTCAAATGAATCTGGAACTAAATTATTACTAATCATCAAACTTGAGCAGATAAATAAAAAAAATATTGATAAAAAACTCAAGTCCCTTGTAATGCAAAACTACAACAGAGTACTAATTGATGATGATATTATTAAAATTAAGGATGTCGATGTAAAAAAAATTAATGATTACAATAATATTTTTTTGGTTATTGACAGAATTATTGTGAATAAATCAAAGCAATTTTTAGACAGAGTTAATGATTCAATATCGACAGCAATATTTGAGGGGAAAGGAAAATGCATTTTGAAAAATCTTGAGTCAAATAAATATGAATATTTTAATACAAATTTAGAGCTTGATGGAATTAAATTTATACAACCCTCTGTCAATTTTTTTAGTTTCAATAATCCTAGTGGTGCGTGTAAGAAATGTGAAGGATATGGTGATATAGTTGGTATTGATGAAAGACTAGTAATTCCTAACTCTACATTGTCAGTATACGAAGGATGTGTTTTCCCTTGGAAAGGCAAAAAACTTAGTAAATACAGGTCCCTTTTTATAAAAAATGCATCAAAATATGATTTTCCTATTCACAAGCCTTACTCACAATTATCGATTACTAATAAAAAATTATTGTGGGACGGAAATGAAGAAGTGATTGGCATAAATGATTTTTTTTCTAAGCTAGAAAAGAAATTATATAAAATACAGAATAGAGTTTTGCTTTCAAGATACAGGGGTAAAACAAACTGTAATTCATGTTCAGGAAACAGACTACGAAAAGAAGCTGGTTATGTTAGGTTTTCGGGTAAAAATATTTTTGAATTAATCAACCTACCATTAGATGAATTACTTGTTTTTTTCAAAAATCAAAATTCTAAAAACAGACTCCTTGAAGAAATAATTGAAAGATTAAGTTGTTTGAATGATTTAGGCTTAGGTTATCTTACACTCAATAGAAAATCCAGTACGCTTTCTGGTGGAGAAAGCCAAAGAATTAATTTAGCTACTTGTATTGGAAGTAATTTAACCGGATCATTGTATATTTTAGATGAACCTAGTATAGGTCTACACCCTCAAGACACATTAAGTTTAATCAAAATTCTTCTAAAACTTAAAAATTTAGGTAATACTGTCATAATAGTAGAACATGATGAAGATATCATTAGATCTGCCGACTATGTAATTGACATTGGCCCCTATGCAGGTACTAACGGAGGTGATATCGTAGCAAGTGGAAGTTTTAATGACTTTATTAATCAAAATTCTCTAACTGCAAATTATATAAACGGTAATTTAAAAATTGAATTACCAAAACAAACGAGGAAAGTAAATAAAAAAATTACTATTAGGGGGGCTAGAGAAAATAATCTTAAAAATATAAATTTAGATATTCCTCTAAACTGTTTGGTATCTATAACGGGTGTTTCTGGATCTGGTAAAAGTACACTAGTTAATAAAATTATTTATCCTGCTGTATTAAATAATTTAAAAGATTTTTCAGTAAAACCGGGAGAATTTGATAAAATTGGAGGGGATATTGACGAAATAAAATTTGTTGAATATGTTAGTCAAAGTGCTATTGGAAAGTCTTCAAGATCTAACCCCGTTACTTATATAAAAGCTTATGATGAAATCAGAAAGGTATTTTCAGAAAATCGTGAAAGTCGAATAAGGGGATATAAACCAAAACATTTTTCATTTAATGTTGATGGTGGAAGATGTGAAAATTGTAAGGGCGAAGGAACAAATTTGATTGAAATGCAATTCATGCCCGACGTTTCACTTCCATGCGAAGCATGTAACGGAAAAAAATTCAAATCTGAAATTTTAGAAATAAAAGTGGGTAATAAGAATATTTTTGATGTGTTAAATTTGACAGTTAATGAAGCTATCGAATATTTTAGTGAAATGAATAAAAACAAAATTTTAGATAAACTTAATATTCTTAAAAATGTTGGTTTAGGTTATGTAAAATTAGGTCAGAGTTCCTCTACACTTTCAGGTGGTGAAGCCCAAAGAATAAAACTTGCATATTTTTTAAGTATGCGAAGTAAATCAAAGAATGGACTTTTCCTTTTTGATGAGCCAACTACGGGGTTGCACTTCGATGACATAAAAAAACTTTTAATTTCTATTAACACATTAGTTGATATGGGCAATTCTGTAATTTTAATTGAGCATAACATGGAATTAGTTAAATGCTCTGATTACATTATTGATCTAGGTCCAAAAGGTGGCAATCATGGAGGAAAAGTTCTATTCAGTGGAGAAATAAAAAAATATCTAAATAAAAAATTCCCTACTGCTAATTACTTAGAAAAAGTTTACAAATAAAAAGTTTGGCACGTGCTTTGTAAATTATGTATTGGTTAGTTTAATTTATTGAATAGTTAGTATAAGCCCTGTTTCTTTCCTATATAGCAGGGCTTTACTTTTTTATTAAAGTAATTTTACAAGTTTTTTTGTTAGATTTTGCCTATCATATTTTTCTGCTGAAAATTGTCCTGACTTCAAATCATTTTTTAAAAATTTTTCATAACAACCATTTAAATAGTTATAAAGGGCTTCTTTTTGATCTATTGTAAAGTAATTACCACATTTTAACTTGTTCATTATTTGCTCGATTTCAGAATCTGAGGGCCCAATAGCAATAATGGGTCTTTTTGAAAATAAATAATTAAAAAACTTTCCAGGGATGACATAGGACATGACATTTTCAACAGATTCAACCATTAATAATAACTGGCTAGAAAATATGTATGAATAAGTATTTTTTTTTGCAATATATCCTTTAATAGAGATACATTTGGCAAATTTTGAAATTGATAAACTCTTTTCGATTTTTTTATCAATATTCCCAATTAACTGCAGCTTAAAGTAATTCTCAAAACCCTGTATATTAACACACATACTTTCCAATACTTCCCACAAAATTTCTGGATTTCTGTCTGGATACAGGGATCCAACATGTGTAATTGTAAAATTTTTATCTAAATCATATTTTAAATTTATTCTATCATAACCATTAGTTATCTTAACAATATTATTGGTTAATTTACCGTAGTAATTTTTTAATTTATCAGATGTAACAATAACTTTATTAGCATTTTGCAATACCAAATTTCTTAATTTTAAGTGTTTAGATTTTGTTTGAGAAGAAAAATGAAACTTTTTATTACTATTTAACATTAGCCAGGGGTCACGAAAGTCAGCAATCCAATTTATATCAAACTCTTTTTTGATATCCAAGCCTATTAAATGAATACTATGTGGAGGACCTGTGGTAATAATTGTATCAAATTTATTTTTCTTGAGGTATTTTTTTAGAAATTTAACAGCTTTATTCCTCCAAAATATTTTTAAATCTGGAATGAATAAATTTCCTCTGAGAAAAAAAAGAATTTTTTCAAAAAAAGATTGATCATTGATTTGATTAATATTACCGGATCTAAAGGAGTTGAAATAATTTTTGAATGGGAGAAAATCAGAAATTTCAAAAATAGGATGACTAATCACATTGATCTTTGATGATATTTCATTTTCTAAAGAATTGTCTATAATTGCATAGTTTGGTTCTTTTGGGACAAGTACATATGGTTTAATATCGAAATTGGTTAAATTATTGGCAAATTTTAACCATCTTTGAACCCCAGGACCACCTGCAGGTGGCCAATAATAAGTTACAATTAAAACTTTTTTCAATTTCTTGATTTTATAAAAATTCCAACAATAAAAAAGAGTAAAAAACCAATAGATCCAAAAAGGCTTACAGTGGAACCAGTTCTAACAACTTGTGGGTCAAAAACAAATTCTATTTCATGTTCTCCCCTAGGAATCTCCATCCCTCTTAAAATATAATTTACTTGAAAATGATCAACTTGCTTACCGTTAATTAGTGACACCCAGCCGTGTGGATAATAAACTTCTGAAAATACCACCAAACCCTCTTCATCAGTTTTAGCCTTATATTTTAAATAATTAGGTTTTTTATCAACAAGTTCAATATTATAAGCTATGTTATTATAATTTTTGTCTTCAATTTTTTGTGAAACTGATAAATTCATAAATTCCAATGCAGCTAATGATAAAATTTCTTCATTATCATTTTTTACATTTATATTTTCTTTAACGAACCATGCACTTCTAGAAATCATCTCATTAGTAAATATTTTAGCACCAACTGAATCATTATACACTATATATTTAGTATTTAACATACTTAACACGTTAATATTATTTTTGGAAAGATAAAAATCGATTATATCCTGATATCTGCCCAGTTTTGCAGCATGGTATCCAAGAACCGAATTGAAAAAATAATTTGGTTTAGTAGAATTAGTTGTCAAATCTAAAATTCTAAAATCAGATTGATCATTCTTTATTTGGTTATATATTTCATCCATTTTATAAGGCGAATCAACATATTTTTTATCTGTAAAATTACTCTCATTGATATATGATTTAGAAAAGCTAATCAAGTCAAATAATATAATAACAGCAAATAAAATGATTAGAGAGTTTTTTGAAAGCTTATTTTTTATAAATAAAAATATAATCAAACTACACGCAAGTACGTATAGGAAAGTTCTCATAAGCTGCGAAGAATATATAGACTTTCTGTCCTCAATCAATGATAAAACAATTTCTTTCCCCAACATTTGATCAGAGACTCCTGAAAATTTTAAACTAGACATTGTAGCTAGTAGAAAAAATAGTATTGCAATGAAAAAAATAAATGTGTTTGATAATGCTTTAAATTTTTTTTTATTTGAAATACCTAGATCAAAAAGTTGTTGTAGCCCAAAAATTGACAAAATAGGTACACAAAGTTCAAGAATAACTTGTATTGATGCTACAGCACGAAATTTGTTGTAAAAAGGAATATTATTAATAAAAAATTCAGTTAGGAAATTTAAATTTTTTCCATAGGACAATATAAGAGAAAAGAATATAGCTGAAAGGATCCAAACAAGATGTTTTCCCCGGTACAGAAAAACAGAAAATACGAAAAGAAAAAATACAGCAATTCCAATGTATGCGGGTGCTTCTACAAATGGTTGATTCCCCCAATATGTAGGTGAATTTTTTACAATATTTAATGCATCTATATTGTTGTATCCATTAGCAACTAAAAACTTATAAAAAGACGAACTTTTATCTAATTTTTCAGATGATCCTCCACCAACTATTCGGGGTATAAATAAATTAAAAGTTTCAAAAAATCCATAGCTCCATTGTGTTATATAATCAAAGTCTAAACCTGATGAAATTTCTTTTGTTGAACCGTCAGGATTAATAGTCAAAGTCGATGCATTTCCTCTTGTAGAATATTTTGAGTATTCGTAAGTAGCCAAAAGATTTGATGCATTCATTAGCAAAGCTAATATTGAGGAAACAAATACGATTGCTGTTGAATTAAGTATGTGTTTATAATCTCTATTTAGTAGGTTTTTATACAAGAACCAAATACCCAAAATACTTATCAATAGCAACAAATAATAGGTCATTTGAAAATGATTGGATGTTATTTGAAGCCCTAGAAAAAAAGTTGTCATTAAAAAACCTAAAAAATATTTTTTTCTTACTATATAAATAAAGCCAGATAATACAAATGGCATGTATGCAATTGCATGGGCTTTAGCATTATGCCCTGCACCTATTATTATCAAAAGGTAGGTTGAAAAGCCAAAAGAAAGAGCCCCAAGAATTGCTAACCTATACTCTATTTTTAAACTGAACATGAGTGCATAAAACCCAAGAAAATATAAAAATAGATAATCAGCTGGTCTTGGAAGAAATCTTATTAATAAATCAGCTTTCTTTATATAATTATTCTCATATTTTGCTCCAAGTTGATAAGTTGGCATGCCTGAAAAAGCCGAGTTGGTCCAATAGGTATCAGACGAATTTTCCAAACGATGATCTCTTAGCTCTTTGGACATTCCAGAATACTGAACAATATCATTTTGTAAAATCTTTTTCCCCTGTAACAGTGGAAAAAAATAAAGAACAGAAATTACAGTAAAGATTAATAAAGCCAAACCATGACGGAAAAGACATCGAAGAATAATGTTGTTTATTGTTTTATTCATCAACCTCTTCATAGTCAACATATTCACCTAATTTTTCCGAACTCTGTTTCTTTTTTTTAGGAACCTTATCCACAGAGACATCACCCTCTTTTTTCATTTTTTTTTCTTGCTGAAAGTTATAATTTCTAGACTTAATATTATTTTTTAAGTAAAAAAGAAAAAGTCTAGAAATTAATCTAAATAAAAAATAAAATATTAATAGATAAAATAGAAACTTCATATTTTTTCAAATTTACGATTCTATATTCTTAAAAAAAGTTAATATCTTATTAAATTGTACAATAATTTTAATTTTGTGTAATGAATAAATTTCTATTAATTTCTTTTTTCTTGAATATCATTCTTGTACACAATATCAATTCTCAGTACACGGAAATAATAAATACAAATAAACCTGGATCTTCACAAGGAGCATTTTCTGTTGGAAAAAATATTCTCCAATTTGAAAATGCAGCTTATTTATCCGAAAATAGACATGATATAATCAATTATGAAAGCCAGCAAACAGGATTAGATTTTTCAGTAAGATTTGGTGCTTTTTTAGAAAAACTTGAATTAAATATTGATGGGAATTTCCAAATGGAAAAAATTGACGATTTAAAATATAATCCTGTCAGAAGGTTTCGTGTAAGTAATTTTAAATTTTTAAGGTTTGGTGCAAAATATTTAATATATGACCCAAAAAAAGGGTTAGAAGATCAACCAAACTACTATAGCTATTGGGCTAATAAAAAATTTTCATTTAAAAATCTAATCCCCGCTTTGTCCATATACACAGCCCTAAATGTTGATTCTGAGAATAATCCCTTTACTGCTTATGGGGTAAAAGGAATTTCTCCAACAGTTTCAATTATATTGCAAAGTAACTTTTCGAAAAGATCAGTGTTAATTTGCAATTTAATTGGTGAAAGGATTGGATCCAAACAAAACGACTACGGATATATTATAAGCCTGACTCACGCATTCAATAGTAGATTTATTTCCTATTTTGAGAATCAAGCCATTGTAAGTGACTTTTATGCTGATAATAAAATTGCAATTGGAGTTGCATACTTATTAAATAAAAATATTCAGCTTGATATTGGATCATCATTAAATTTCAAAACCACACCAAAAATATTTGCTCTCAGTTTTGGATATAGTCAAAGGTTTAATTTAAATTCCAAAAAATGATTACTATAAAAGAAGTTAACTCAAAAAATGAGCTTCTAAAGTTTATTAAATTCCCCTTTAAGCTATATAAAAATTCGAAATTTTGGGTACCTCCGATTATTGATCAAGAAATTGAAAATTTTGACAGTGAAAAAAATCCAAATATCAAACAATCAAAAACTAATTTATTTTTGGCATACAAGAATTCTGAAGTTGTTGGAAGAATTGTCGCAATTATTAATAGCTATGAAGTTGAGGTTACCAAAATAAAAAAAATTAGGTTTGGTTGGTTTGACTTCATTGATGATTTTGAGGTGAGTAAAAAATTACTTGATAAAATTGATGTAATTGGTAGACAAAATAGATTAGAGTTTATGGAAGGACCTATGGGATTTACAAATTTAGACAAAGTAGGTGTGTTAACAAGTGGATTTGATAAAATTGGTACTATGATTACCACATATAATCATGAATATTACAAAGATCATTTTATTAAACACCAATTTATAGAAGAAAAAAAGTACCATGAAAAAATTTTTGAATTTAAGAATGTTGATGGAAAATATTATAAACAAATAAGCGATGTTGTAAAACAAAGAAATAATCTGCAAGAAGTAACTTTTACCAAAACTTCTGAGGTATTAAAAAGATCAAATGAAATGTTTGACCTTTTTAATGATTCGTACTCTAAATTGTCCTCTTTCGTTAAAATAAATGAAAAACAAAAGGAATACATGAAAAAAAGGTATATAAAATTTATAAATCCAGAGTATATTAAATTTGTTCAAGATAAAAATAAAAAACTTGTTGCATTTGCTATTGTTATGCCTTCTTTTGCTCGGGCTTTGCAAAAAATTAAAGGTTATTTATATCCCTTTGGGATTTTTTATCTATTATTTTCTAAGTTTTTTAATAAAAAAATAAATTTATATCTCATTGGCATCCACCCAGATTATCAAAAGAGGGGTGTTACTGCTATCATATTTAACTCATTTATTCAAACATTAAAGAGAAAAGGAATTAAAATTTGCAGAAGAACCCCCGAGCTAACAGACAATATCTCTATTGATAAAATTTGGGAAAATTTTAGTCCTGAACTAATCAAAACTAGAAGCACCTTCAAGAAAAAGTTATCAAAAAGCTAATTTTAAGGATTCCTTTTTGTATTCACCCGATACTAATTTATCTCTGATTGCAGAAAAAGCATCTAACGTTTCATTTATATCATTAATATCATGAGAAGCAGTTGGTATGAGTCTCAATAAAATAAGACCCTTGGGTATAACAGGATAAACCACAATCGAACAAAATATTTTATAATTTTCTCTTAGATCCTTAACCAAGCACATGGCCTCAAGAACAGATCCTTTTAAATAAACAGGCGTGACACAGCTTTGAGTAGTTCCAATATCAAATCCTCTAGATTTTAGTCCTGACTGAAGATTCTTTACGTTTTCCCATAGTTTTTGCTTGATGTCGGGCCTACTTTTAATTATATCTAACCTTTTCAAAACTCCTTCAACAAGCTGCATTTGAAGAGATTTTGCAAAAACCTGTGATCTCATATTATATTTTAAAAAATCAATAATTTCTTTTTCAGAAGCAATAAATGCACCAGTACTTGCAAGAGACTTTGCAAAGGTTGCAAAATAAACATCAATTTGATCTTGTACTCCTTGCTCCTCACCTGCTCCAGCTCCTGTCTTACCTAGCGTACCAAATCCATGTGCATCATCAACAAGTAAACGGAAATTAAATATCTTCTTTAACGCAACAATTTCTTTTAGTTTACCTTGTTCTCCTCTCATCCCAAAAACTCCTTCAGAAATTACAAGAATACCTCCATTAGTTTCATTTGCAATTTTAGTTGCCCTTGCAAGATTCTTTTCTAAACTTTCCATATCATTGTGCTGATACGTAAATCTTTTTCCTAAATGCAATCTTACACCATCGACAATACAAGCATGTGAATCAATATCATAAACTATAACATCATTCTTACTAACTAATGAATCAATTGTTGATAAAATTCCTTGGTATCCAAAATTTAGAACATAAGCTGCCTCTTTTTTAACAAATTTTGCAAGCTCATTTTGTAATTTTTCATGCAACTCCGTGTGACCCGACATTAATCTTGCACCCATTGGATAAGCAGATCCATATTTTTTTGCTGCGTCTGCATCAATTTTTCTAACTTCATCGATGTTAGCAAGACCAAGATAATCATTAACACTCCATGTAATTACCTCATTACCATTAAATTTCATTCTGTTTGAAATACTACCCTCCAGTTTTGGAAATGCAAAGTATCCCTCAGCAACTTGAGCCCATTTACCAAGTGGACCTTTGTCTTTATACATTCTATCAAATAAATCTCTCATTTTATAATAATTTAGTTAGAAATAATTTTTTCAAATCCCTGTTCATTTAACCACTCATCATTATATATTTTACTTAAATATCTTGAGCCATGATCAGGAAAAAGCATTACTATTACATCATCCTTTTTAAATTCTTTTTTTTCAATTAGTTTTTCAACTGCTCGCAGGCATGCACCAGTAGTATAACCTCCAAAAATACCTTCTTTTTTTACCAAATCTCTAGCTGATTTTGCACTTTCCTCGTCTCCAACTTTAATGAATTGATCAATAACTTCAAAATCAGTAACTGATGGTATTAAATTTTTACCTAAACCCTCAATCTTGTAAGGGTATATTTCATTTTTATCAAATTCACCTGTTTCATGAAATTTTTTCAGAACAGATCCGTAAGCATCAACACCAAAAATGTTGATTTTTTTATTTTTTTCCTTTAAAAATTTTGCAGCACCCGAAATAGTACCTCCTGTACCACTGCAAACAACTAAATGGGTAATTTTTCCAGATGTTTGTTCCCATATTTCACTTCCAGTTGTCAAATAATGTGCTTCAGCATTCAAATCATTAAAATATTGATTTATATATAATGAGCCTTCAATTTCTTTATTCAATTTTTTAGCAACCTCATAATAAGATCTAGGATCATCAGCCTCAACATTTGCAGGACATAAATGTACTTCAGCACCAAGCGCTTTGAGGGTATTTATTTTATCTGTTGACGATTTTGATGATACAGCTAAAATACATTTGTAACCTTTTATGAGTGATACCATTGCTAGACTAAAACCGGTGTTTCCTGAAGTGGTTTCAATAACAGTGCTTCCATGTTTTAATAAACCCTTTTTTTCTGCATCATTAATTATATGCAATGCAATTCTATCTTTTGGGGATTGACCAGGGTTTGTAAATTCTAATTTTGCTAAAAATAGGCCAGGATTTTTTTCGGTTAGATGTCTTATGTTTACCAGAGGTGTATCTCCAATAAGCTCTAGTAAATTTTTATAAACGCCCTTGCTAGCTGGCATTGAAGTAGGTTATAAATTAATTGGTAATTAACAATCTTTTCTCAATACAAAAATAAGTGAATTTTATCAATTTCTCTTCTAAATAACGCATTTATCCAGAATCGCTAGAAATTTTTTGTGGTCACTGTCTGAATAATCTAAATGTGTTACCAATCTAATTTTATTTAACCCCATAGAGTGCCAATCCATGATGACATTTTGAGCTGTAAAAAAGTCAATTATATTTTGCTTATTACAATTTTCAATAAGTTCAATAATTATGATATTGGTTTCAACTTCATTCAATCCTTTCACAAAATTCTTTTTTTTGAGTTCTTTGGATATTTGTTTTGCCTTATTATGATCCTCGGCTAATCTTTCAATATTATTGTTCAATGCATAAATACCTGCAGCTGCTAAATATCCAACCTGTCTCATTCCACCACCAAAAATTTTTCTGATTCTAAGAGCATTTTTTAATATTTCTTTTTTCCCTGTCAATACAGATCCAATTGGACAACCTAATCCCTTACTTAAGCATGCAGAAATTGTATCAAAATTTTCTCCATAAATAAGAGGATTGTTTTTATTTGCTATCAATGAATTCCAAATCCTGGCACCGTCCATATGCAATCCAAGATTATGGTCTTGACACACTTTTTTAATGTCTTTAAAAATTTCAACATCCCAGCACGCTCCCCCTCCTTTATTAGTGGTATTCTCCAAAACAACTAATTTAGATAAAGGTGCATGATAAAAGCTTTTTGGATTTATAGCACTAATCATGTCATTTATTTCAAAAATCCCTTTTGGGCCATCAAGCAGCTTAAAAGATACTCCACTGTTAAAGGAGCCTCCACCGCCTTCATAATTAAATACATGGGAATACTTATGAGTTATGACCTGATTACCAGGCGAGGTATGTAATTTAATCGCCGTTTGATTTGCCATGGTTCCAGAGGGAAAAAACATTGACATTTCTGTTCCAAAAAAATCACATATTTTTTTTTCAAGTTCCTTAACTGTAGGATCCTCACCATAAACATCATCACCAACATTAGCTTTTAACATTGCTTCTAGCATATTGCTACACGGTTTTGTTATGGTATCACTTCTTAAATCAATCATTTCAATTTGTGTAAATTACAATTATCCATTCCAATGGGTGATCCATCAGGTATTTTTAATGGAATATTTGATTTATATGCTTTTGGATTACGTTCAAAATCTCGGATCATTTTTAGGTAGTAATCTGAGTATTTTGAAAGTTTTAAGTTCCTATTTTTTTTAGAGCTGAATTCCCTTGATAATTTATTTAAAAAATCATTGCTTATGCTTTTAACTTGAAATGAACTTGACTCATCATTAATAACAGAAAAAATCCTTTTTAGCAGAGTTAAATTCACAATGTGTTGTATTTCATTTAAATATGAATCATCACGAGATAAATTAGAGGAGTTGTTTAAAAAAATTGTTTTTTCAGAAATATAATCATATAATTCATTTAAACTCAAATTAGAGTTATCCAATGCATGTTGGTAAATTAATCTATTGAGTCTTTTAGGTCTTAAAATTAAACTCAAGGTCATATCAGCTGATGTTTCACTTGCAGAAAATGGATCAAAAGCAGGCCCTAAATTAGATTTGAAGGATTCTCTCGTTCTTGGATAACCAAATGCTCTCGGTGGAAATAGTTCTAACTTATCTTTTGGAATCGCTAAAAAATCAGCTTCTAATGTTTTCATTAAAGAGCTGAGAGCATCTAACTGGGTGCTTTTATCTAAGTAACTAAACTGACTTTGATTACTTCCTGTTAAAGAATAATTATAATCCATTCCTGCAATAATTTTTGCCGCAGCTTCAGTTTGGTACCTGTGAAAAAAATACAGTGGAACAAAAACATCTTCAAGTAACGAGTTAGGAGAACCTTTTGGGACATTGAATTCTGAAAAATTTTGGATAGCTTTTCTTCGAATATTGATAACATCATCTAATCCTTCATAAGCAACATCTCCATTATCCCATAAATGAGCAAAAGCATGTGAACCATCCAGTGATCTTGCGTCATAATCACTAATAAATCTATAACCTTTTGCTGTTGCATTATTCAGAATATTATTTAATTCCTTCTGCTCATTTTGGTTTCCTTTTGACTCAGAGTAGCTATAAGCTACAGTTATTTTATCCCATTCACCAATTCCTGAATCATATGCGTTATTAAAATAAATTTCATTGTCTTTTATTTCAATTAATGGGTGCGGATAATCCATTACGGATGATCTATTGTTCGTGCTAGCTGCAAAATTGTGAGCAAAACCCAAGGTATGACCAATCTCATGTGCACTTAATTGTCTTATTCTTGAAAGTGCTAAATCAAGCATTTTCTCGTTATTACTTTTATTTTTAAAAGGGTCTTTAGAAAGTGCTTGTGCAATCATATAATCTTGTCTAATTCTTAAACTTCCTAAACTAACATGACCCTTGATAATTTCACCCGTTCTAGGGTCAACTACGCTAGCTCCATAACTCCAACCTCTTGTTGATCTATGGACCCATTGAATGACATTATAGCGACAATCCATGGGATCAATATTTTCAGGCAAAACTTTGACTTGAAAAGCATTTTTAAAACCAATTGACTCATAAGCTTCATTCCACCAAGATGCACCATCAATTAATGCAGATTTGACCGGTTCAGGTGTTCCTGGATCTAAATAATAAATAATCGGCTCTACAGCTTCTGAAACTGCTAAACTTGGATTCTTTTTTTTCAAGCGATGCCTTATAATATATTTTTTAACCATTTCTTGATCAACTGGTGTTGAATAATCCATAAATTCTATAAAAATAGCCCCACTCCTTGGGTCAAATTTTCTGGGCTGATAATCATTGTCTGGCAATTGAATAAATGAGTGATGTTGTGTTAACGTAATATTATTTGGATCCGGAACAACACTACGTACTAAGTTTCCTATTGCATCACCAGAAAATGTTAGGAGAGCTTCAAATTCAACATTTCTAGGAAATGCTTTGGTATTAAATATTTCAATGGAACTTTTAGATAGATCAACGGAATATGATCCTTGATTTTTATTTTTTAATGTTTTTGCAACTCCATGTCTATCAAATTTAAGAAAGGGAGTAAAATCAATTTTATATGAATCTTCATATTTATCAATTATCTTAAATCCAAATAAAACTGACTTTGCAAACGCTTGATCAACACTTTTTTTCTCACTCAAATTATCAGTTTCTGCTCTGTAATATAGATTTGGTTGTACTAATAATAATTTATTACCTCTTTTTATAAATTTAACTAATCTTTCAGATCCAAGTTGACCTCTGTCTAAGCCAATGTCATTAGAACCAACTCCAGTGGCAAGTGAGCTTACATAAAGAAATTCATGATCAATTTTATCAACCATAAGAAATATTTTATCATTCGATTGATCATAACTGAAATTGAAAAATCCAATAAAATCTTTGACATTCTTTTCATTAGCATTTAAAAAAATAAATGAAAAGAAAATTATTAAAGAAATGTAATATCTATTCATCAGCTTAAATTTAAATAAATCTAGTGATAAAAATTTTCATTAAAAACTTTACGATCTTCTTTAATTTAATATTAATTTTAAGCTGTGTATACAAATGAACAAATACTCACTTTTAGAAATCGCCTGGATGCGTTAAGGGGGTACCTTTGACCTTAGCAGCAAGCATCAAGAATTAGAATTACAAGAAAAAAAAACGTTTCAAGAAAATTTCTGGGAAAATTCGTCAGAAGCACAAATAACTCTTAAGAGGATTAAGTTTTTAAAAAACTGGATAAAAAATATTGATTCCCTTGAAGAAAATATAACTGACTTGGAAATATTATTTGAATATCATAAAAAAAATGAATGTTCTGATGATGAGTTGGAAAATCAATACAATAAAAGCAATGCAATTTTAGAAGAATTAGAATTCAAAACCATGCTTTCTCATGAAAGTGATAACATGGACGCTGTTCTTCAAATAACTGCGGGTGCTGGAGGTACAGAGAGTTGTGATTGGGCACAAATGTTAATGAGAATGTATGCGATGTATTGTGAAAAAAATAAACTAAAAAGCTCTATTCTCAATGAACAAGATGGAGATACAGCGGGCATAAAATCGGCAACTTTAAAAATTGAAGGTGAATATGCATTTGGATGGCTAAAAGGTGAAAATGGCGTTCACAGACTTGTTCGAATTTCACCATTTGATTCAAATGCAAAAAGACATACAAGTTTTGCATCGGTTTATGTGTATCCTTTAATCGATGATAGCATAAATATTGAAATAAATCAATCGGACGTGGAAATAAATACTTCAAGATCTAGTGGTGCTGGGGGACAAAGCGTAAATAAAATTGAAACTAAGGTTCAAATTACACATAAGCCTAGTGGAATTCAAATTACTTGTTCCGAGACCAGATCGCAACTAGATAACAAATTGAGAGCTATGCAAATGCTAAAATCTCAGCTATATGAGATTGAATTAAAAAAGAAAAATGAAAAAAGAAATGAAATTGAGTCAACTAAGAAAAAGATCGAATGGGGAAGTCAAATCAGAAATTATGTTCTTCACCCCTATAAATTAGTAAAAGACCTCAGAACTGGAACAGAGACTGGAAATACTGACAGTGTACTTAATGGTAATATTAAAGATTTTTTAAAATCTTATTTAATGTTTAATACAAATCAATCAAATGAAAATTTATCACAATCCTAGATGTAGGAAATCAAGAGAAGGCATAAAGTATTTAGAAAGTAAAAAAATTAATTTTGAAGTAATAGATTATATTAAAAATAACTTGTCATCTGAGCAAATAAGATACATTTTAAAAAAACTTCAATTAAAACCAATTGAAATTGTTAGGAAAAATGAAGCAATATGGAAAGAGAAATACAAAGGAAATGACTTTACTGATGACCAGCTCATAAGAATTCTAAGTAATGAGCCAAAACTTATTGAAAGACCTATTATCGTCAGCGAAAAATTGGGTGTTATTGGTCGACCTGCAGAAAATATAGACAAATTATTATAATGTTTATGGCACATCTTTTGTTTCACTCACAACAAACAAACGCATGAGATTTATTCTATTATTCCTTTTATTTTTTAACCAAAATTTGCATTCTCAAAATCAATTTGAAAGAGACAATGAACTAACAATCACTGGGATAGTTATCACCGAAAATAATAAACCTCTTGAATATGCCACTGTAACCATTAGAAATCCTAAAAATACAGAGATCATCACTGGTGGCCTAACCGATAAAAATGGTCAGTTTTCAATATCTGCTGCCAGTGGAGTCTATAATTTAAATATTGATTTTATTTCCTTTACAGACTATAATTTTGAAAAACTACAACTAGATAAAGATACAGATCTTGGTAAAATTATAATGAAACCTGGTTTTGAATCACTAGATGAGGTAGAAATAATCGCCGAAGAAACAACAGTGGAGATTAAACTAGATAAAAAAATATACACTGTTGGAAAAGATTTAACTGCACGTGGAGGAACCGCATTAGACGTTTTAGATAATATACCCTCTGTTTCTACTGACATTGATGGAAATATTTTATTAAGAGGAAATGATGCCGCACGAGTTCTCATAAATGGAAAACCATCAAATCTTGTTGGGGTTAATTCTTCTTTCATCAGACAACTTCCAACGGATGCAATTGAAAAAGTTGAGGTAATCACTTCTCCATCTGCTAGATTTGAAGCGCAAGGGACCGGTGGTATTATTAATTTAATACTTAGAAAATCCAAGAAACTAGGATTTAATGGTTCTCTTAGTCTTAATTATGCAGAACCGAAATCTAATGGTGTTTCTGCTAATTCAAATTACAGAAGCGGTAAACTAAATTTTTTTAATTCCTTAGGAATAAATGATAGAAATAGACCTGGTGAGTCCGGGGGATTTACTGAGTATTTTAACGGAGATGAGCCAAGCACATTCTTCCTTGAAGACAGAGATAGAAATAGAAATAATAATGGTTACCTCATCAACAATGGTGTTGAGTGGTTCATTGACGAAAATACATCAATTTTAGGATCTTTTTTTTACAATGATTATGAGTCACTAGATATTGAAAGTAACTTGATTACCGAAATTGATGAAAATTTCTCTCCCATTAATAGTATTACCCAAGTGGAAACTGAGGGAGAAACAGAATTTAATAGAGAATATAATTTGAATTTTGAGAAGAAATTTGATGAGAGTGGCAAAAAACTAACAATCGATTTTCAGTATGACAATTCAAATGAATTGGAAAACGGGATTATAAATGAAAATGGTATTGAAAATGAAATAATCACAAGTAATGAAGATAACAAATCCTATCTCATTCAATCAGATTATGTGAACCCCATTGGTGAAAATAAACAGTTTGAAATTGGATTTAGAGTTAATAGTGATGATAAACAGACTGATTACAAGGTGTTTGAACTAGTTGATAATAATTTTGAAGAAGATTTAGGTCAAAGTAATCTTTTTCAATACAAAGAAAAAATTAGTGCTTTTTATTCTCAATATGGAATAAAGTTGGATGAAACCTATTCTTTTTTATTTGGATTAAGAGTTGAAAATACATTAAAAAATATTAATCAAATTACCACAAATGATTTTACAAAAATTGACGAAACTGGAATTTTTCCCACTTTTAATTTTGGATACGAATTCAAAGAAGACGAAACATTAACTTTTGGATATAACAGAAGAATAAATAGACCTTGGTCAAGATTTATTAACCCATTCCCGACCAAAATAAGTCCTATATTAATTTGGAGGGGTAATCCTTACCTATACCCCACTTATTCAAACAATCTTGATTTTGGTTACATAAAAAAATTCCCCTCCGGAATCACTTTTAACACTTCTGCATATTTTCAAAGATCTACAAATATTGTCAATACTATTTTGAGGGAAACAGGAGATTTCGCAAATATTGAAGGGGTAAATGTTCCAATTAACGAAAGGTTTCCTATAAATTTATCAAGTAGTGAGAGATTTGGATTTGAATTGAATATTTCATATAATCAGGGCAGATTTTGGAATATCTTCTCTAATTTAAACATTTTTGAAAATGAAATAATTGGAAGTTATGAAGGAACAGTTTATGACAGTAAAAATGTAAGCTGGGACTTCAAGATTAACAATAAGCTAAGCCTACCGGCAAAAATTCAATGGCAAACTAGCGTAAATATTAGAGGTCCCAGAAAAACTGCAGTAAATAAAAGAGAAGGAGATATTTCCATTGATATGGGATTAAGTAAGGACTTATTCAAGGAAAATGCAACGATTTCGTTAAATGTTAAAGATTTGCTAGATCAAAGAGGATGGAAAAATGAAACGTTTAATGATAATTTTTACAACGATTATGAATTTCGTTGGGGAGTAAGAAGAATAGTTTTAAACTTTATATACAGGTTTAATCAGAAGAAAAATCAAAGAAACCCACAAGGATTTAATAATCAAGGAGAATTTTAGGCTATTTTTTTCTTTCCTCAATAAGCTCCTCTATTCTCTCTTTTAGCGCTCCAAATACCCAATAAGGAATAATGAATAAAAGTAAAACAAAAAATAACCAAAAACCAATGGTAAGAATAGTTAAAAAAGCAAGAAATCCCAAATATTGATCAAATTCAAACATCCGTAAAATTTATAATACAAATATACACAATACCAATAATATTTTGTGGAAAATTCTAATCAATAAAAATATTTTAACTCTAGCATTGATGTAAACAAATAATTAATATTACGTAAATTTGTATAATTAATAATTAGTGATGGAGTACAGAACAGAAAAAGATACTTTGGGTGAAGTTAAAGTACCTAAAGAGAAATTATGGGGTGCTCAAACAGAGAGATCAAGACAAAATTTTAAAATTGGCCCTGAAGCAAGCATGCCAATTGAAATTATACGTTCCTACGCTATTATAAAAAAATGTGCAGCTTTAGCAAATTTTGACTGTGGAGTATTACCTGAGAATAAAATGAAATTAATTGTTAGTGCTTGTGATGAAATTATTGCTGGCAAACACAATGATCAATTTCCATTAGTTATTTGGCAAACTGGATCTGGAACGCAAACAAACATGAATGTAAATGAAGTTATTTCTAACCGCAGCCAACAACTTGATAATAAAGAATTACATGATGAAAAAGTTGTAAATGCCAATGATGATGTTAATAAATCTCAATCCTCTAATGATACTTTCCCAACTGCTATGCATATTAGTGCTTTTGAAGTTTTAATTTCCAAAACTATACCTGCATTAAAAGAACTTCTTACTTCTTTGGATAAAAAAACTGAAGAATTTAATTCAATTATAAAGATTGGAAGAACTCATTTAATGGATGCAACACCGATCACTTTGGGTCAAGAGTTTTCAGCATTCTCTGAACAAATTAAAAAAGGAATTTTGAGTATTGAAAAATCTGCAGAAATATTCCTTTCTTTGGCATTAGGCGGTACAGCTGTCGGCACAGGATTAAATACACCCCACGGGTATGCCAAACTTGTTGCTAAAAAAATATCTGCAGAAACTGGGTATCCTTTTATCTCCTCTGAAAATAAATTTGAAGCTCTTTCTTCCAATGATCCTTTCGTCGAAAGCCATAGTACTTTGAAAAGAGTTGCCGTCTCTCTTCACAAAATTTCTAATGATATTAGATTATTAGCTTCAGGACCCAGGAGTGGAATAGGAGAAATTATATTACCTGCAAATGAGCCAGGAAGTTCAATCATGCCTGGAAAAATTAATCCCACACAATGTGAAGCTTTGTGCATGGTGTGTAGTCAAGTTATAGGAAATGATACGGCTGTTACTTTTGCAGCAAGTCAAGGAAATTTTCAGTTAAATGTCTACAAGCCTGTTATTATTGCTAACTTTTTAAACTCTGCAAAATTGATTGCAGACTCTGTTAAAAGTTTTAACCAAAATTGTGTTTTGGGAATACTTCCAAATTTAAATAATATTAAAAATAAACTTCATAATTCTCTAATGCTTGTAACAGCATTAAATACTAAAATTGGTTATTATAAAGCTGCTGAAATAGCTAATAATGCTTACAAAAATGGCACAACTTTAAAAGAAGAAGCCATTAAATCTGGATATCTTTCTGCCGGTGAATATGATGAATGGGTAAACCCATCAGACATGATATAAATTATGTCTTATAATTCTACAATTTACATTAATATCAAACAATTGTTACAGACTAGGGATGCAGAAGAATTTTATGTCCCTGGAAATAAAATGTATGAATTGCCGAAAATCCATAATGCTTTTTTATTGGTTGAAAATGGGATTATTATTGACTTTGGAAATATGGAAAATATTCCAAAAAAACTAGAAAATACTGAAGTTGTTGACTTATCAAATCTATTTGTTATGCCAACTTGGTGTGATGCACATACACATTCAGTTTTTGCTGGAAATAGATCGAATGAATATTTAATGAGATTACAGGGCCTCACTTATAAGCAAATAGCTGATAGTGGTGGAGGAATACTTAAAACAACACAAGAAATTAAAAATATTTCTGAGCAGGAATTATATTCAATATCGTTGAAAAGAATTATAAAAATGATTCAAAATGGATCCGGGGGTATTGAAATTAAATCTGGATATGGTTTAACCTATGAATCTGAACTTAAAATACTTAGTGTTATTAAAAAATTGAAAGATAATTTACCCATCGAAATTAAATCTACTTTTTTAGGTGCACATGCATATCCAAGAGAACTTACAAAAAAAGAATACTTAAATCTTATTTTAAATAAGATGATTCCAGACTTCACTAACAAAAAGCTTGTAGATTATGTAGATATTTTTTGTGAAAAAGGATACTTCAATGTTTCTGATTCAGAAAAAATAATAAAGAAGGCAAAACAATTAAAAGTTCCCACTAAAATTCATGTTAATCAATTTAATAACATTGGAGGGATTCAAATGGCGGTTACTAATGATTTGGTCAGTGTGGATCATTTAGAAATTTTAGATGATAATGATATTCATGCTCTGAAAAACAGTAAAACGATGCCTGTTTTACTCCCAGGTTGTTCATTTTTTCTTGATATTCCATATGCTCCTGCAAAAAAATTAATTAAAAATAATATTCCATTTGCATTAGCAAGTGATTTCAACCCAGGCTCCTCTCCCAATGGAAATATGAATTTTATCGTTTCCTTGGCATGTAATAAACTAAAGATCTCAACGGAGCAGGCAATAAATGCAGCTACTTTAAATGGTGCTTATGCCATGGGTATTAACGAAAAATGCGGAAGCATTAGTAAAGGAAAATTAGCAAACTTTATCATTTTGAAAGAAATGGATTCAATAAATGACCTAGTTTATTATTATAATGATAATTTAATCAAAAATGTAATTATTAAAGGTCAGGTCTTTAACTCATAATTTTTTATCTACTATACTCTGTATCTCAATTAATTTAGAGTTGATTTTTTTAATGATTTTATTACATTCAATATCCACTTTTTTAACAATTTTTTTGTCTTTTAATTCTTTAGAATTGATTCTAACATTTAAATATGCACCATTTACGGCTGCATGAATACAATACATCCCAA
The DNA here is from genome assembly GCA_902525795.1 of uncultured Bacteroidota bacterium. Classification (GTDB taxonomy): domain Bacteria; phylum Bacteroidota; class Bacteroidia; order Flavobacteriales; family Flavobacteriaceae; genus MED-G13. The sequence continues at coordinate 54,613 of CABZIT010000002.1, read as the reverse complement.
CCCCCACATCCGAGATTGAATTTGGATTTCCTTTTTTAGCCATCGCTAATAACAGTTCACAAGACTCGAGACACACATGCATTATTTTGAATGGAACATCAATAGCATTTTTTGTTGCTTTTTGAATCTCAATATATCTTATTTTTAAATTTTCAGCAGTATCTTTTGGCAGTGAAAAGGCTTTGATTATTGAATTAAAAGCATTTGTATCTTCATCAACTAAATCAATTAACATTTCTTGTAATATGACTCCTTTTTCTCCCCAATTAGAAAAAAATTCCCACTCATCATCCCAACCTCTTTTGTGAGCTGATAGGTTTGCAACCATAATTCCTAGAGATACACCCAATGCACCACAATAAGCCGAAATTGAACCTCCTCCCGGGGCGGGGGATTCACTAGAAGTTAATTCAGCAAATTTTTTAATAGACTTTTCTGATAAATTTTTATCATTATTATCAATCATATATTCAATAACCCTCTCCTCTGGCTTGAATTCTGATAATTCATCTAATCCCAGAGATTTACATGCAATATGAATTATTTCTCTTTCTGAAATAGCAAGTGATCTTTTTTGTCTTCTCAAAAAGTATTTTCCTGCATCAATCAAAACCTTCTTGGGTACTAATCCAATTAATTCTGACCCAGTTACGCGCATTCCCCTACTATTGGCTCTTTCACATGTTTTACTAAAAACCTCATGCAATGGGGTTGTAATTATATTTGTAATGTTGTATGAAATTTGTGCTACTCCATATTCCTCAATATACCAACCAATCCCTTTTAAATTTTTAAAGTAACCAGGCTCACGAACAGGCTCTCCGTTTTTATCTGTAATTATTTTTCCAGTTAATTTTCCACCCTCTCTCTTTACTCTTCCTGCTTCCCTTAAATCAAAAGCCACTGAGTTGGCCCTTCTTGTTGATGTTGTATTTAAGTTAATGTTGTAAGCAACTAAAAAATCTCTTGCACCAATTGCAACTGCACCAAATTTTGCTACAGTTTCATTAAATTTATTAGGGCCATAATCTGGTTTCCATTTAACATCTATTAATTTGTTATTTAATCCTTCATACTCCCCAGATCTGCAATTTGCAAGATTTACTCTCTGGTTATTTTTTGCAGCATTTTCATAACAATAAACTGGAATTAATAATTCACTACCAACTCTTTTTCCTAGTTGGTGAGCTAAATCAACAGTCTCTTTCATAGAAACACCTGTAATAGGAATAAAAGGACACACGTCTACAGCTCCCATCCTAGGATGTTCCCCTTTGTGTGACCTCATGTCAATTAATTCTTTTGCTTTAGATATTAGAGAATAAGCAGCATCAACAATAGTTTCAGGTGGACCAACAAAAGTTATTACTGTTCTGTTAGTAGCTTTTCCTGGGTCAATATTTAATAATTTAACTCCTTCATGATTCAGAACACTCTTTGCAATTTTATCGATTTTATTTAAATCCGTTCCCTCAGAAATATTGGGAACACATTCTATTAACTTACTCATTATTTATTTGCAATATTTAACTAAAGATATTAATATTATCATACATATTTTAATATGAAATTAAAGATTATAAATTTTGATATCAAATACGAAAAAAAATTTTTTGATTTAAATATTCAGTGGTTAAATGAGTATTTTTTTGTAGAAGAATATGACAAAAAAATATTATCAAATTCTAACAAATTTATCATCAAAAAAGGAGGAGAAATTTTTTTTGCAAAATTAGATAATGAAATTGTTGGTACAATTGCTTTAATGCCAATAGCAAGCAATAATGAATTTGAATTAACTAAAATGGCTGTTACAAAAGCTCATAGAAATAAAGGAATTGGTAAAATCTTACTTGAACGTTGCATCAAAGAAGCAAAAAATAAACAAATGAAAAGGATACTAATTTACTCAAATAAAAGACTTGAAAATGCTATTTACCTATACAAAAAATATGGTTTTAAAGAAATTCATTTGGAAAAACCCTCCCCATATGAAAGAGCAGATATTAAATTAGAGCTAAACCCTCCCTTTTAAAGCGTTAAATACCCAAGCTATTGCTAAAAAACCAAGTCCAACAGAAACAAAACCCCATCCCGCAATTTCGTTGTATTTAAAAATTCCCAGGGCAACCAAAAGAATTCCAAAAATTATCATTATAAATGTAGCCCATGCTAAAATTGTATTTTTATTCATTCTTTATTTTTTCTTTTTTTTCTTCTTTTCTTCTTTTTCTTTTGAGCTTTTTCGGTAAAATCTGTATCAACGTATGTAGTTATTTCATCTGGAGATAGAATAACAGAGAGTGATTTAATGAACTCAATTTCTAAATTTTTGAGACCATCCTGTCTTGCCTGCTTAGACATATCAGTATTCTCAACAATTTTGTTATAAGAATCATATTTTTTGACTAGCATACCTTTAAGTATTTCTCTTTCAAAATCATCCAAAGAAAACATTTCAACGCATTTAGGAAGGACCTTTTCTAGTTCCTCATAGGTATCAACAGATGAAATATAAGGACTAGTGTTAATTCTTGGTGGAGGAACGTAGCCTCTTTGCCCTCTTTGCGGACCATACATCATTTGTTGAGAAAAAGAGTAAAATACAACGAAAAAAAAGGAGAGAAAAAGGTGTTTTTTCATTCAATCAAAATAACGGTGCAATTTATGTAATTATTTTATTAGTTTAAAATGATGAATATTATTTATTCGATTATATATTAGCAATTTAAATATCCAAAATACCCAAAGTGATAAAAATTCAAAGTCTTTTACTTCTTTTTTTTATAAATGTTTGTTTTTCACAACATATTCATGAAAATTTACAATGGAATAACTCCACTGAGCCAATAAATGAAAATAAGAACAGCATAATTGGTGTATTTAATAATTTTTATGTTGATTATGAAAAAGAAAAATTGAGCAATTCATACTTTATTTTCGAAACACATCATTTTAAAAATAAATTAAGCGATAAACAAGGTCTTGAATTAATTAATTTGATATCTATCCTTAAAACTGATATTATTGAAATTATTGATGTAAAAGTAAGGCACATCAGCTCAGATTCTGTTATCCTATATGACTTCATGAGCATTAAAAAACTACTGGAAAATGAGTATTCCAATGAAAACTTCTCTACCTACAGAATTCCAAATATGCAAATTGATGATTATTTGGAGGTAATTTACACTGTTAAGAAAAATTATACACCTAATGGGAGTAAAATTTTAGAGGAAGACTATCCAATATATAATTCAAAAGTTTTTTTGATTCATAACGATCTTTTTACAAAAGCAAAAGTGTATAATATGGGAGATTATTACGTGAGCGATTCTATTATCAATAATAAAAAAACTAAAGTTTATGAATTCCAAAAACTAAAAGAAACAATTGATGAACAATACTCTACTCCAATTGCTAATAAGGTTAAACTTTCATATCGAGCTGTATTGGAAAATGATGCAGAGGTCTCAGAACAAGAATACTGGCAAAACCTTGTTGAAAACACTAAAAGTTTATTCTTTCCCTTAAATAAAAATGAGAATATTAATATTCTTTACGATTCAATAATTGATAATAGTATAAGTTCTATAAACAAGCTTATAACAATTGATATTTTCATAAAGAATAATATCGCAGTTTCAAACGAAAATGACCCCAAATTAAATGACTTAGATTACATCATTAAAAACCGAATATCAAGTGATTTCAGTAGAATACAACTATATACAAATCTATTAAGAAAAGCAGAGATAGAATATGAGGTTTTAATAAGCTGTAATAGATATTATATGAAATTTGACAAAGATTTTTTTGATCCTAGTCAATTGAGGGAAATACTCATATACATACCTAGATTAAATAAGTATATTATTCCTAACAGGTATGAATATGGAATTGGTGAACCACCGGATAATATTCTTGGAAATTATGCCATATATATCGATCAAAATTTAGACTATTATTTCAGTGAAATAATTTCAGAGAATAATGATTTTACAAAGATTAAAAAGAATATTAATGTTAGGGTTTCAAATCAGATTAGATCAGAACGTATAAAGATTGAGGAAATAAGAGAATATCATGGTTATTGGTCAATTAATAACAGGAATTATATATGGTTATCAAATGATGAAATATCTCCCTTTTTAAAAGATTTTTTCACTGTAAGTGGTCTTGAAAATAAGAAAATCAAAAAGTTTAATTCTAACTACAATTCAATTCAGGATAATTATTATAACATACCATTAATAATACATTCATCTATTGAAACCACTGATTTGATTCAAGAAAATCAAAAAAATATATATTCTTTTGAAGTAGGTAAATTAATTGGATTACAAAGTAACCTATATGATGAAACAAATAGAGTTAATGATATTGAAATTAACTTTCCTAATGAATACGAATACAATATTAGGATTAGAATACCAAGAGGATTTGAAATTATGGATATATCCGCTCTAAATATGACTTCAAAATATTCTGCTGTTTCTGGTGAAGTCATTGCATATTTTCATTCTAAAGCAAACATAGTGGGCAGATTTCTGCTAATAGAAATAAGTGAGTATTATAAATCACTGTACTATGATAAATCTCGATATAATGATTTTAGCAATATCATTAATACTGCAGCAAATTTTTATCAAAAAACAATAAATATTTCTAAAAACTAGATTTTACCAAATAACTTCTCTGACCAATTATTCCATTGATATTTTTTTGCAAAAATGTAAAGATAAATTGGAAAGAAAATCAATACTGGTATTAAAACTTCTTCTATAGGTAACGATTCAGGATTTGAAATATCTTTTAAAACCGAATGTGTTTGAAGAGCAGTCCAATCAGCGGTAACAAGCAATGCAGTAAAAAAATTATTTGCTGCATGCCATCCTAAAGCCAACTCTATTCCCTCATCCATTAATGTTGCAATTCCAGCAAACAATCCCGAACCAATATAAAAAACGTAAACTCCAGACCCTAGTTTGTCAATTTCTGGGTTTGCATAATGCATTAAACCAAATAAAATAGAAGTCAAAAGAAGAGGCGCCCATCTTACCGTAGTAATCACTCCAATTCCTTGCATTAAATAGCCTCTAAATAGGTACTCTTCAGCTGAAGTTTGAATAGGAATCATTACAATACAAATTAGAAATAGGATCAAAAAAGGAATTGGTTTAAAGTTCCAAGCATAATCTGCTGTTGAAATAAAATTGTAATCTGTTCCAATCATAATTACACTTACCGATCCACACAATAGAAAGGAAAAAAAGACCCTATTCCAATCAATACTGGGTCTTGAAGTGGTAAGTTCTCGAATCGAATTCTTATGAATAAATTTAACAGTTAGAAAAACACCCAAGAGCATTCCTAAAAAACTAAATAACATCAAAAACAAATTAAGATTTGACTCTAAAATTGTCATCATTGCATTAATATCATTTTCAGCTAACTTTTTGGTTAGTTCCTCATCACCAAATGCTTTAATTGCAATTGCAACTCCGTGGGGTATCGAAAATATAAATGTCATAGCTGGAATTATGAGAACAATTCCAAAAATATAATACCACCAGTTTTCTCTATTTCTAATTACTTGTTTTATATACATCTTATTTTTTTTTGATTGACAGTGTTGTTAATTTAGCCATGGAAATTAAATTATTCTTTTCATCAGTAATTTTTATTTGCCAAATTTGCATAGTTCTTCCCACATGTATACTAGAAGCCTTTGCAAAAACAAATCCATCGCTGATGCTTCTAACATGATTTGTTGTAATTTCAATCCCCCTAACAGAAACAGAATCATCATTTATAAAGTATCTTGAGGCTACACTTCCAACAGTTTCAGCCAAGGCTGCTGTTGCTCCACCGTGTAATATTCCATCTGGTTGATGAACCTTATTATTTACAGGCATTTTACAAACAATAAAATCTTTACCGATTTCTGTAAATTCAATGCTTAACGTGCTCATCAATGTGTTATGAGCTTTGGAGTTAATTTCCTTTAAGATATCAGATTTTTCCAATGCAGTTTCTGTAAGTCACAAATTTACATAAAAAAAGGGCACAATTTTGTGCCCTTTTCGTAAATAAAAAACTTTATAATTAATCTTTGACTTCCTCAAACTCAACATCCTCAACATTTTCTGAATCATCTTTCGGTGCATCAGTTTTTTGTTGATTATTTTGATTGCTGGAGGCTTGTTGCTCTTGTTGCGCCTTGTACATCTCTTCGCTAGCAGCTTTCCAAGCTTCATTTAGTTTCTCGAGATCCTTATCAATCTTTTCAAGATCTTTACTTTCAAATGATTTTTTTAAATCTGCAAGAGCAGCTTCCACTGGTTTCTTTTTATCCTCAGAAAGCTTATCACCAAATTCTTTGAGTTGCTTCTCTGTTTGGAAAATCATTGAATCAGCACTATTTAGTTTATCAACAGATTCCTTTGCTTTAGCATCCGCTTCAGCATTTGCTTCAGCATCTTTTTTCATTCTGTCGATTTCTTCCTCAGTAAGTCCTGATGATGCTTCAATTCTGATATTTTGTTCTTTTCCAGTTGCTTTATCTTTTGCTGTTACATTCAATATACCATTAGCATCAATATCAAAAGTTACTTCAATCTGAGGCACTCCCCTTGGTGCTGGAGGTATATCAGCTAGCTGAAATCTTCCAATTTCTTTGTTATCTGGATACATTGGTCTTTCTCCTTGAGCAATTCTAATATCTACTGCTGGCTGATTATCAGCTGCAGTTGAAAAAACCTGAGATTTTTTCGTAGGAATAGTGGTATTTGCCTCAATTAGTTTTGTCATAACATTACCCATCGTTTCAATTCCAAGAGATAACGGAGTTACATCCAATAATAAAACATCTTTTACGTCACCAGTGAAAACACCCCCTTGAATTGCAGCTCCAACAGCAACAACTTCATCGGGGTTAACACCCTTGCTTGGCTTTTTTCCAAAAAACTTTTCAACTGCTTCTTGAACAGCGGGAATTCTTGTAGAACCACCTACTAATATGATTTCGTCGATATCTCCTTTCGATAATCCAGCTGCTTTAATTGCTTTTTTACAAGGCTCTATTGTTCTCTTAACTAAATCGTCAATTAACTGGTCAAATTTTGCCTTTGTTAAAGACCTAACTAAGTGCTTAGGACCACTATCCGTAGCTGTTACATAAGGAAGATTAATTTCCGTTTGTGTGGACGATGATAATTCAATTTTAGCTTTTTCAGCAGCTTCTTTTAATCTCTGTAATGACATAGGGTCCTTTCTCAGATCAATACCTTCATCATTTTTAAACTCTTCAGCTAACCAATCAATAATTTTTTCATCAACGTCATCTCCACCTAAGTGAGTATCTCCGTCGGTTGATAAAACTTCAAAAACACCGTCACCTAATTCAAGGATGGAAACATCATGGGTACCTCCTCCAAAATCAAAGACCACAATTTTTTGATCTTTACCTTTTTTATCCAGTCCATAAGCTAATGCAGCAGATGTTGGCTCATTGATGATTCTTTTTACCTTCAGTCCTGCAATTTCACCTGCCTCTTTGGTAGCTTGACGCTGAGAATCATTAAAATAAGCAGGTACAGTAATTACCGCCTCTTCTACACTAGTTCCAAGGTAATCTTCAGCTGTTTTTTTCATTTTTTGAAGAATCATTGCAGATAACTCTTGTGGTGTATATAATCTTCCATCAATGTCAACTCTGGGGGTGTTATTATCACCCTTTACCACTTTGTAAGGAACTCTTTCTGTTTCTTTTTTAGATTCAGAAAATTTATTTCCCATAAATCTTTTTACAGAATAAACTGTTTTGGTAGGATTCGTTACTGCCTGTCTTTTAGCAGGGTCACCTACCTTGATTTCACCACCATCTACGAAAGCAATTACAGATGGAGTGGTTCTTTTTCCTTCTGAATTAGGGATAACTACTGGCTCATTACCTTCCATTACGGAAACACAAGAATTTGTTGTTCCTAAGTCAATTCCAATTATTTTACTCATATTTAATTTTTTTATTATTTGTTATGTCAATGTTCAATCATTGTGCCATTTGATTTTTATTACAATTTTGTCAGTAAATTTAAATTATCCATGACATAATGTCGTATTTATATGGCGTTATCAGGGTAAATTAATTTTAAATATATTGACATTTGATTTTTGCATTTCATATTATTTATTACATTTACTTACTATTTACAAGAAATTTTGATGAAGAAAGTTTACAAGAGAATTACCGTTAAATCTTTGCAAGAAATGAAAGATATAGGGGATAAAATTTCAATGCTAACATCTTATGACTACACAACAGCTGGCATTGTTGATAAATCTGGAATTGATGTCATCTTAGTTGGTGATTCCGCCAGTAATATAATGGCAGGACATGAAACAACTTTACCCATAACTCTAGATCAAATGATATATCATGCCTCCTCTGTTATCAGAGCTGTAAAAAGAGCGCTAGTTGTAGTTGATCTTCCCTTTGGAACTTATCAAAGTGATTCTCAAGCTGCCTTAGAGTCTGCAATAAGAATCATGAAAGAAAGTGGATCACACGCAGTTAAATTGGAAGGTGGAAAACAAATTAAGGAATCCATTAAAAGGATCATAAATGCTGGAATTCCTGTGATGGGACACCTGGGATTAACACCACAATCAATTTATAAATTTGGGACCTATACCGTTAGAGCTAAAGAGGAAGAAGAAGCTAAACAACTTGTAACTGATGCTAAATATTTAGAAAAAATTGGATGTTTTGCAATAGTATTAGAAAAAGTACCAAGTTCCTTGGCTGAAAAGGTTGCAAAAGAAATTAAAATACCAATAATTGGAATTGGGGCTGGAAATAAGGTAGATGGACAAGTACTGGTACTTCATGATTTAATTGGCATGACTAAAGAGTTTAATCCTAGATTTTTAAGAAGATATATGAATTTACATGATGATATGATTGATGCTATTTCCAATTTTTCAAAAGACATCAAAAAAGGTAGCTTCCCCAATAAAAATGAGCAATATTAATTTTGAAACAATTATCAAATATTGATAATCTGATCGTATTATATGAAGACAATCATATCATCGCAGTAAATAAAAGAGTTGGAGATATTGTTCAAGGTGATAAAACAGGTGATAATCCATTATCTGAAATTGTAAAATCATTTTTAAAAAAAAAATACAATAAACCAAATAACGTTTTTCTTGGAGTTGTTCATAGAATTGATAGACCTGCATCCGGAGTTGTGATTTTTGCAAAAACCTCAAAGTCCTTAAAAAGACTAAACAATATGATAAAAAACTCAGAAATTGAAAAATTTTACTGGGCAATAACAAAAAACAAACCTGAAAAAAGAAACGACACCTTAGTCCATTGGTTAAAAAAAAATCCAAAAAATAATAAGTCCACTCACTTTAAAAAAGAAACTGAAAATTCAAAAAAAGCCATCCTTCACTATAAAATTATCAAAGAACTTAAGAATTATTATTTACTAGAATTACTTTTAGAGACAGGAAGACACCATCAGATAAGGACGCAATTGAGTGCTATAGGATGCCCGATTAAAGGGGATTTGAAATATGGCTATGATAGAAGTAACAAAGATGGAGGTATTTGTTTACATGCAAAAAAAATAAGTTTTTCACACCCGGTGACCAAGAAAAAAATTTTAATTAGTGCTCCGCTATTTGAGCACGATATTTGGAAAGAATTATAAAGTATGAGCAAAGAATTACAAAAAATTGAAAATATTCAAAATATGTCCAAATTAAGTGTTGGTGAAAGAATTAACTATTTAAACAAACTTAAAAAGGAAATTATACAGAATGAAGACAATATTTATTCTGCACTTCATAATGACTTAAACAAGCCAAAATTTGAAGTTTATACCTCTGAAATTGGATTTCTACTCAATGAAATAGAATTGTTTATTAAATATTTAAATGAATGGTCAAAACCCAAAAAAGTTAAAAGCTCAATAATTAACTTTCCCTCAAACGATTTCATCTATAGTGAACCGTATGGAAAAGTACTAATTATATCTCCATGGAATTACCCTTTTCAATTAGCAATTCTCCCTGTTTTATCAGCTTTTTCTTGCGGCAATACTGTAGTATTAAAACCTAGTGAACACACTCCTGAAACCTCTAGACTTGTAAACAAAATAATTTCAAAAATATTTCCTTCTGATTTAGTCTGTGTGGTCGAAGGTGACTATAAAGTTGCATCAAAACTTTTAAAATCAAAATGGGATTATATTTTTTTCACTGGAAGTGTTCGCGTTGGTAAAATTGTAGCAGCAGAAGCTGCAAAACAGCTTACTCCTCACACTCTTGAATTGGGTGGAAAAAGCCCTTGTATTATAGACAAGAAAACAAATTTAAAAATAGCATGTAAAAGAATTGTTTGGGGCAAATTTATGAATGCTGGACAAACTTGTGTTGCACCCGACTATGTATTGGTTCATAAATCAATTAAATCTGATTTAATAAAGGAACTTTCCAGTAGAATTGAATTAACACATGGTAAAAATTTGTCTGCAAATTCCAATGCAACAAAAATTGTTAATGCAGAAAACTTTAATCGACTTGTTAATTTAATCAATTCAAATAAGATTTTGTTTGGAGGTGAATATAACTCTGATGAGAGTAAAATATATCCAACCATAATTGACGAGCCAAATATAAACAGTGAGGTTATGCAAAGTGAAATTTTTGGTCCAATTCTGCCAATTTTTTCATTTGAAAAGGTTTCTGAAATTGATAAAATAATTCTTTCAAACCCAGATCCACTTGCACTCTATGTTTTTTCTGAGGATAAAGAATTTAGTGAAAATATTATCCGCAGATACAGATTTGGCGGTGGAGTTGTCAATGATACCATTATTCACTTAACAAATCCAAACCTGCCCTTTGGAGGAATTGGAAGTAGTGGCTATGGATCTTATCACGGTAAATCCAGCTTTGATTTGTTTACTCATAAAAAATCTATAGTTAAAAGAAAAATGTGGCTTGAAAATAACCTCAGATATGCACCCTACAAAAATAAATTGAACTTGGTAAAAAAGATTCTCAAATATTTAAGCTAATCGTTATCAATTTTAATATCAATAATTTTTTTTGAACCACCAGAAACTGAAAACCTTCTATCTAATCTCATTCCAACAACCCAAATGATTTCATCGTCTCCGTTTACCAAAACCAATTTATTAAACTTATCAACGGAGTTAATTTTCCTATCCTTCAAAAATTTTACAACCTTTTTTTTTCCAACCATTCCGATTGGAAAAAAGTAATCTCCGTTTTTTACATTTCTTAACTTTAGTGGAAACAACAGTTTATTGAAATCAACACTTATTAAATTTGCCTTGTTTTTACTTACAGTTTCAGCACTTTGAAAACGTATTGTTGAAGAATTACCAAATTTTATTTCTTTGGAAGGTTTGTCCAAAGTTATTTCTACGACATTATTTTGTATTTTCTTTCTTAAAACTAATTTTTCAAAAGATTTAAATAATATATGCGTATTACTGTAAATTTTCTTACCTCGCTCAGCTTGATCAAGTAATAATATTTTATCCCAATCATTAAATCCGTAATTTCTTAACAAATAATATAAGAATGCTTCTTTGTGAGCAGATGAATTTAGCTTCTTTATGTTAATTAAGATATCATTTTTATCATAACTAATATATTCTTTCATTAGCTCCTCAATTTTATCATATATTAATAAATTTGATAGTTTTAAATACCTGATACTTTTTTGAAAATTTTTAGTAAAGTTTCCTTCCAATGAATTCAGCAAAGGTACAAGTTCATTTCTGATTTTATTTCTTAGATAGATATTAGATTGGTTTGATGCATCCTCTCTCCATTTAATTTTATTTTTTTTAGCATATTTAAGAATTTCTGTTTTTTCAAAATTTATGAAAGGTCTAAGAATTTTTCCATTATTCTCAGGGATACCAATTAATCCGTCTATTCCAGATCCTCTTGACAAATTGATAAAAAAACTTTCCATGCTATCATTCATGTGGTGTGCTGTAAGAATGTAATTAATATTATTTTTTTTTGAAAGATCTTCAAAGAATTCATATCTAAGCTCTCTCGCAACAACTTGAGTTGATTTTTTTAATTTTTTTTTAATTTTTAATGCATCAAAAGATTTACTGTAAAACTTCAGATTTTCTTTTTCACATAAATCTTTCACAAATTGTTCATCCGTATTACTGAAATCTTTACGCAAATTATAATTGCAATGTGCTACTACAAAATCAGTTGTCATGGATTTGAATAAATGGAGTAGAACTACACTGTCAACTCCCCCCGAACAGCAAAGAATAAATCGTTGTTTTAGTAAAAATGAATAATTACTCTTGATATGTGATTGAAACTTACTTAACATAATAAATATTGAAAAATAAAGCTTTAGATTAAGCTATATGTGTATTGCTCTATTCTCAGTTGCGGCAAGTGCTGCTTCTTTGATCGCTTCTGAAAAAGTAGGGTGAGCATGCGATATCCTTGCAATATCTTCAGCAGATGCTTTATATTCCATAGCTACAACAGCTTCTGAAATTAAATCAGCACATCGTGCCCCAATCATATGTATTCCTAAAATTTCATCAGAGTCAGAATCAGCTAAAATTTTCACAAAACCATCTAAGTCAGAACTTACCCTACTCCTTCCAAGGGCTCTCATCGGAAATTGACCAACTTTATAACTAACTCCAATCTCTTTTAATTCTTCTTCATTCTTTCCAACAGATGCAACTTCAGGCCATGTATAAACCACACCAGGTATTAAATTATAATCAATATGAGGTTTTTGACCACAAATATGCTCGGCAACAAATACGCCTTCCTCCTCTGCTTTGTGAGCTAACATGGAGCCCTTGATCACATCCCCAATAGCATAAATATGCGGAACAGACGTTTGAAGGTTTTCATTTACGTTAATACGGCCGCGTTTATCTGTTTCAACAGCAATATTTGAAAGCTTTAATCCCTTAGTGAATGCACTCCTACCAATAGCTATTAAACAATAGTCACCTTCAAATAATTGATCTTCACCCTTACTATTTTCAGCAACAACAGAAACAATGTTATTTTTTTTATTAATACTTTTTACTTTATGGTTGGTCATAATTTTGATACCACTTTTCTTAAAAACTTTTGCTAACTCTCTAGAAAGACTTCCATCCATATTAGGAATAATTCTATCTTGAAATTCAATAACGGTTACATCAGACCCTAACCTATTGTAAACCTGTCCTAATTCAAGACCTATAACTCCCCCACCAACAACTATTAAGTGCTTCGGAATTACCTTAAGCTTTAAAGCCTCAGTAGATGAAATTATTCTATCTCCATCAAAATCAATAAAAGCAAGTTTAGTAGGTTTACTGCCTGTTGCAATAACAATATTCTTAGCAGTTACTTTTTTAGATTTCTTTCCGTCATTAACTTCAATAGTGTTAGCATCTATAAATGAGGCAATACCTTCATAAACTTCTATTTTATTTTTTTTCATTAGAAAATCTAATCCTTTTGTAGTTTGCTCAACCACGGCAGATTTCCTACTCATCATTTTATCTAAATCAAGCTTAACATCGCCTTGAATAACAATACCATGCTCTTCAAAATTATGAAGCAAATTTTCATAATGATGTGAAGAGTCTAATAAGGACTTACTGGGAATACATCCAACATTTAAGCACGTACCACCCATAGTAGGATACTTTTCAATAATTGCTGTTTTCATTCCTAACTGTGAAGCTCGAATAGCAGAAACATATCCTCCAGGTCCAGATCCAATTACAAGAAAATCATAAGAGTTCATCAAAATTATTTTAAACTCAAAAATACAAATATTTAAATCTTAAATTGATTTTTAAACTATTAAAATTGATTTTGGTAATTTCGTATTTAGAACAAACTAAATCAACTTTTAAGCTCATGAAACGAAAGCCAGCAAATGAAATACAAGATTTACAGTTTTTTGGTGAATTTGGAGGGGTAAATCCATCCATTTCAGACTCATCGACTTACACATTTCTATCAGCCAATTCCATGTCTGAAACTTTTGAAGGAAATACCGATGGATGTTATCTATATTCAAGAAATTCATCCCCTAGTAACCTGTTCTTGGAAAAGGCTTGTGCAGCATTAGAAAATACTGAGGATGCAAATGTATTTTCATCTGGAATGGGCGCTATAACTTCAACAATATTTCAGCTATGTAAAACTGACGACCATATAATATCAAGTAGAACAATATATGGAGGTACATATGCTTTTTTTAAAAATTTTCTTCCAGATTATAAAATCCTTACATCCTTTGTTGACATAACGGACTTAAATCAAATTAAGAATTCCATTAAATCCAATACTAAAATTATTTATTGTGAGGTTGCCTCCAATCCATTATTAGAGGTTGCTGATCTAAAAAAAATATCATCTATTGCAAAAAAACATAACTTAAAACTTGTAGTTGACAATACATTTACACCACTTTCTGTTGCTCCAAAAAACTTTGGTGCAGACATCATCATTCATAGTCTTACTAAATTTATTAATGGCACAAGTGACACTATTGCGGGCGTTGTATGTAGCACAAGAAGCTTCATCGAATCAATTAGAGATGTTAATAATGGATCTTTCATGCTGATGGGAACTACCATGGATAGTTTAAGAGCTGCATCTGTACTCAAAAATATGAGAACTTTACATATAAGAATAAAGAAGCACAGTGAAAATGCAATGTTTTTGGCAAAATCATTTGAAAATATGGGGATTAGAACTATTTATCCAGGTTTAAAGTCACACCCTTCACACAATTTATTTTCAAAAATGATGAATAAAGAATTTGGTTATGGTGGAATGTTAAGTATTGACCTAGGCACGAAAGAGAACGCTAACAAACTTATGGAACAAATGCAAACTAAAAACTTAGGATATTTAGCTGTTAGTCTTGGCTTTTATAAAACATTATTCTGTACACCTGGATCTTCTACCTCATCAGAAATTTCAGATGATGATCAGAAAAAAATGGGACTAAGTGAGGGGTTAATTAGGTTTTCCGTTGGCCTTGATGAAGATATTTCGAGAACATTCATTGGAATTCATGAATCTTTAAAAAATTTAAAAATTATTTAGCATGTCTGAAAAAGATTATAAAATTAGTATTTATAAATCTTTGATTCCAGTCATATTTCTGACATTCATGCTTTTTTTTAATATCTTATTTTTTGAAAATAATGACTGGTTTGGAGAATATACATTCCATTATATTATTTTACTATCTGCTTTCCTTGCATTACTAATTGGAATAATTAATAATGTAAAGTTTTCAAAGATTATTCACAGTATTCTAAAAAATATTAAAAATATCTTTACTCCAATTATCATTTTATTTTTAGTGGGTGCACTGGCCGGAACATGGAAAATTAGCGGAATCATACCAGCCATGGTTTACTATGGATTAGATCTGGTTTCACTCAAAGCCTTTTTACCAATAACCTTAGTAGTTTCAACCCTAGTATCTCTTACAACGGGAAGTTCATACACAACTTCAGCCACCGTTGGTATTGCTTTGGTTGCTGTTGGTATTGCTTTTAATATTCCAGCCGGAATGACAGCAGGAGCCGTAATTTCTGGGGCATATTTTGGAGATAAAATGTCTCCATTGAGTGATACCACAAATCTTGCTCCGGCAATAACTGGAACGAATCTGTACACACATATTCGATATATGACCTACACTACCTTTCCAACATTTGTAATAACTTTAATTTGCTTTATTATAATCGGATTTAATTTACAAACAACTAATTCAAATGAATTAAATGATATATCAGCTCTATCCACTACTTTATTAAACGACTTCCATATATCACCAATACTTTTTATTGTACCTGCTATAGTGATTTTTCTTGCATTCTTAAAATTTCGACCAGTAATAGTATTATTAATTGGCATTATTGGTGCAAGTATATTAGCCTTGTTATTTCAAAATGATATACTCCAGTCTTTAAACGAATCTAATTATATCTCAATCATTCAATCCATTTTTACTGATTCAGAGATTCAGACAGAAAACCCAAAGATTGAAAAACTATATGCTGGTGGTGGAATGAAAGGGATGTTGTATACTATTTATCTGACCATTGCAGCGATTGTATTTGGAGGGTGTATGGACGCTATAGGAGCACTTGACGTACTGACAAAAACATTACTAAGTAAGGCAAAAAGTAATTTTGATCTATTTTTAAGTACTGCAGCCAGCTGTTTAGGTGTTAATTTCATAGCTTCTGATCAATATCTTGCAATAGTTATTCCAGGAAAAATGTTCAAGAAAGCTTTTAATAAAAGGAGTTTATGTTCAGAGAATTTAAGTAGAACCTTAGAGGATGCGGGAACTGTTACTTCTGCATTAATCCCATGGAATACGTGTGGAGCATATCATTACGGGGTTTTAGGGGTATCTGTTTTTGATTATTTTATTTACGCTATTTTTAATTGGCTTAGCCCAATAACAACCTTATTGTACGCTGCTCTGGACATAAAGATTAAAAAAATCAAGTTTTAAAATTTTATTAAAAAATTCATTCTTGGTCAAATGATTATTAAATTGCATCATAATTATTGAAAAATTAATTTTTGAAAAATATATTTTCATTTAAAAAGCAAAAAGAAACTAAAAAACTATCTAGCTCAAGGAGGTTATTCATTGGTAGCGCATTAATTATTTTAGCAATATTCCTTTTTTCATCTTTTGTTTCATATGTTTTCTCTGGTGAAATTGATCAGAGCTCACTTAACAATTTCTTTGATAAAAATGAAACAAACTCAAATATTTTAGGAAAATTAGGTGCCAGGATTAGCGAATTTTTTATTTATAATGGCTTTGGAATAAGTTCTATAATTTTATCTTTTTTAATTTTTTTAAGTGCACTTCACATTTTACTTGATGTAAAAAATAATAATTTACTAAAAAATTGGGTTTGGGGATTTTACCTAATTTTTTATTTTTCAATCATTTTTGCTTCAATCGGTTCAGATGGTGTTTTTTCCGGAGTAATTGGATATGAAATAAATGAATTACTAAATACATATATAAGTAGTTTGGGAATCATATTTTTAATAGTATTCATGACACTTATTTATTTTACTTTCAGACTTAAAATTGGAGTTGATGATTTTAAAAAAATTAGAAATTATTTTAATCGGTCTAAAAAAACCAGCATTGATCAGAACTTTATTAATGAAAATGAAAAAGTCTCTAATGAAATTGAAAAAAATGAATCAAATGAAAATGATCCTATTTCCAAAAACCTTATCAATGAAGATATTTCAACTAACCTCGATTTACCTAAATCTGATTCAATAGTATTTGAAAATGAAGAGAAAAAAATAAAAGATGAATTAGATATTGAAGTTGAAAAAATTATTGAGGAAAAGTCAGAAATTGATAATCTTTCAAATGAGCTTGTAGATAATTTTGGAAAATTTGATCCGACTCTTGATCTAAGTAAGTTCCAATTTCCAAAACTAAAACTTTTAAAACAGTATGATTCTGAAAAGATAACAATTGACAAAGAGGAGTTAGAAGAAAATAAAAATAGAATTGTTGAGACCTTAGCTAATTACAATATTTCGATATCCAATATTAAGGCAACTATTGGACCAACAGTTACCTTATATGAAATCATTCCTGAAGCTGGAGTTAGAATTTCAAAAATCAAGAACTTAGAGGATGATATTGCATTATCTCTTTCTGCACTTGGGATTAGAATCATTGCTCCGATTCCTGGAAAGGGAACAATTGGTATTGAAGTACCTAACAAAAAACCAACTGTGGTTTCTATGCATTCTGTTATTTCCTCTGAGAAATTTCAAAAATCAGTATTCGAATTACCTGTTGCAATAGGAAAAACTATCAGTAATGAGACTTTAGTTTTTGATTTAGCTAAAATGCCTCATTTACTAATGGCCGGAGCAACTGGTCAAGGAAAATCTGTTGGTTTAAATGCTGTACTTTCATCTTTATTATTCAAAAAACATCCTGCAGAAGTCAAATTTGTATTAGTTGACCCAAAAAAAGTTGAATTAACCCTATATAACAAAATTGAAAGACACTATTTGGCAAAACTGCCTGACACTGACGAAGCAATAATAACTGACAATAAGAAAGTTATTAATACTTTGAACTCATTGTGCATTGAAATGGATAATAGATATGAGCTTTTGAAAAATGCTTCATGCAGAAATATTGTTGAGTACAACAAAAAATTTAAAGACAGAAAACTAAATCCAAATGATGGACACAGGTTTTTACCTTATGTAGTTTTAGTTGTTGATGAATTTGCTGATTTGATCATGACAGCAGGCAAAGAAGTTGAAACTCCAATTGCGAGATTAGCACAATTGGCTAGGGCAATTGGAATTCACTTAATTATTGCGACACAAAGACCATCTGTTAATGTGATTACGGGGGTCATTAAAGCTAATTTTCCTGCTAGAATTGCGTTTAGAGTTACTTCAAAAATTGATTCAAGAACAATTTTAGATAGTTCGGGTGCTGATCAATTGATCGGTAGAGGAGATATGCTATTTACACAAGGAAATGAATTGATTAGAATCCAATGTGCATTTGTTGATACACCTGAAATCGAGTTGTTAACAGATTATATTGGTTCTCAAAAAGCATATCCTAGTGCATATCAACTTCCAGAATATATTTCTGAAGATAGTGGAACAAATATTGATATTAGTATTGAGGATAGAGATGCTTTATTTAAAGATGCAGCTGAAGTAATAGTTACCGCTCAGCAAGGCTCTGCATCTCTTTTACAAAGGAAACTCAAGTTAGGTTATAACAGAGCAGGTAGATTGATTGATCAATTAGAGGCTGCTGGAATTGTTGGTCCTTTTGAGGGAAGTAAAGCAAGACAGGTTTTAATCAGTGATTTACAGTCACTTGATCGTCACCTTGAAAATGAATAATAAAAACAACATGAAAAAATATATATTTTTGACCATATCAATTTTCTACACTTTTACATATTCTCAAGTAGATACTGATGCGGAAAGGCTACTTAATAAAGTTTCAGAAAATATTAAGAGTTATGATAATATTTACATTAATTACACTTACTCACTCAATAATTTAGAAGAGGATATTAATTATACTAATAGAGGTAGTTTTATTACTGAAAATGATAATTGGAGATTTGAAATGCTTGGTATAACAAGGATTTTTGATGGGGATAAGCTTTACACAATAAGCCCAGATGACGAAGAGGTGAATATTTCAAGTCAAAACCCTGAAGATGAAACCACAATAACCCCAAATAAGATGCTTTATTTTTATGAAGATGGATATTATTTTGAAATGGGAAATGTAAAATATGTTGGTAACACAAACTTTAGAAAAAAAATACAATATATCAAATTGATTCCTATGGATTCTGAAGCAGATATTAAGTATATTGATTTAGGAATTGATACTGAATTTAATCAGATTTATGAGGTTATTGAAACCGGAAAGAACGAAACCATTACAACGATATCAATTATTGATTTTGAGTTCAATGTTTCCTTAAATGAAAAATTATTTGTCTTTGATTCAGCCAAGTATGAAGGATACTATATGAATATATTAGATTAATTTTTTGAAAATACTTGATTATTACATATTTAAATCATACCTAAAAACACTGATAAGTACATTCAGTATCCTGATGCTAATTTTCTTATTACAATCTGTTTGGCTATATATTTCTGAGTTAGCTGGAAAAGATTTGGAACTTGTGATTATACTAAGATTTCTTATAAATATTTCTCCTAGGCTTGTTGTAATAGTATTACCATTGACCATTCTTCTTTCCAGTATTATGGTTTTTGGAAGTCTTTCTGAAAATTATGAGTTTGCTGCAATGAAAGCAAGTGGAATTTCTTTACAAAGATCAATGCGAGTTCTGATTATTTTCACGATTTTTTTAGGGTTTTTAACATTCTTGTTTTCTAACTATATAATACCTGTATCAGAGTATAATTTTAGAAATCTAAGAAAAAATATCGCAAAAGTTAAACCCACAATGGCCATAGCCGAGGGTCAATTCAGTCAAATTGGAAACTACAACATAAAAGTTGAGAACAAATACGGAATTGATGGTAGAAATTTAGAAAATATTATAATTCATCAAAAAAAACTAAAAGCCGGAAATTATACTGTGATCAAGTCAAAAACAGGTAAAATTCTTTCAAATGATGATTCTAACATTTTACAGCTAGTGTTATTTGATGGATATTATTATGATGAAATTATTTCCGATGAGTATAAAAACAAAACAAATAAACCGTTTATAAAAAGTAAGTTTAAGGATTATATTATAAACATTAATATTGGAAAAATTAATCAAATAGATTTTGATGAAGTTAACGAAATAAATCAATATTCCATGATGAATATAAATCAACTTGATTTTGCTATTGACTCACTTAAAAGAAAGAGAGAAATAGATATTGATGTAATAGAATCGAAAATGATCACTAGATCAAATTATAAAACATTAGACTATAATTTAAATCCAAAAGCAGATTTAGATTATTACAACAAAGATTTTTTTAGATTGTTTCAAATTAAAAAACAAAAACAACTATTTGATCTTGGTATAAGTTCAATTAAAAGCTCAATCAGTATTATTAAATCAAATAAAACAATTCAACTTTACAGAACTCAAAATTTAAATAAACATATTATCACTTTACATGATAAATTTTCTTTAGGATTTGCTTGTATAATATTATTTTTTATTGGTGCCCCTCTGGGAACAATAATCAAAAAAGGTGGGTATGGGTTACCATTGGTGATTTCTATATTATTATTTCTTGCATATCATTTTTTAGGAATATTTTCAAAAAATCTTGCAGAAGATGGAAGTATCAGCCCAATATTATCGAGTTGGTTGTCTACAATTATAATGCTTCCTATAAGTATTTATTTAACCCATAGGGCAACTAATGATGGATCTTCTAATAAGCTTTATTCTTTTTTTATTAATTTATATAATCCTAATAAGTAAATGTCAAAATTTATACTAAATACAATCGAATCTGCTGTTCATGATATTAAAAAAGGAAAAATTGTCATTGTCGTTGATGATAAAAACAGAGAAAATGAGGGCGATTTTCTTGCATCTGCAGAATTAATAAGTCCAGAGATAATTAACTTTATGGCAACACACGGCAGAGGGCTAATATGCGCTCCAATTACTGAAAGTATTGCTAGAAGATTAAAACTTGATCTAATGGTTGGGACGAATACTGATCCTCAAGATACTGCATTCACAGTATCCGTTGATCTTAAGGGCAGCGGAGTTACCACGGGTATTTCTGCTAGTGATAGGGCAAAGACAATAAAAGCACTCATTGATGAAACAATCAAAGCAAACCAATTTTCAAGACCCGGGCATGTTTTTCCTCTTTTAGCAAAAAATGGAGGAGTATTAAGAAGAACTGGTCATACTGAAGCTGCTATTGATCTCCCTCGGCTTGCGGGCTTAAAACCTGCAGGAGTTATTGTAGAAATTATGAATGAAGATGGTTCTATGGCTAGAGTACCTGATTTAATAAAGGTTGCAAAGAAATTTGATTTGAAAATAATTTCAATTGAGGATCTGGTAGCATACAGAATGGAGCACGATTCTCTTATTAAAAAGGAAGAAGATTTTGAAATTTATACACGCTTTGGAAAATTTAGACTTAGAGCATACAAACAAACCACTAATAGTAATATACACATTGCTTTAACCAAAGGTAGCTGGGACAAAGGAGATATAGTTTTAACAAGAATTAATTCGAAATCTATTCATAATGATATTTTAGGTACTCTTACTCTTGATACTGGTGCATCATTATCTAAAATGTTTGAAATTGTTAATAAAGATGAAAAAGGGGCAATTATTTTTATAGGTGCGGAGATTAAATCCATTGAAACTTTGAAAAGATTAAAAATTTTAAAAAACAAACAGAACAAGGACAGTATAACAGAAGCGCCAATATTGGATATGGATGATAGAGATTTTGGTATTGGAGCTCAAATTTTACATGACTTAAATATTACCAATCTAAAACTGATAACAAATACAAAAGGAAAAAAAAGAGTTGGCATGATTGGATATGGTCTTGAAATTTCAGAATACGTTAGTTTTTAGAACGAGAATACATCCATTTTAAATACTCACTATCACTGAAGACATAATCCCAACTGTTATGATAAACATTTTCAAAAAACGTGACTTTTGGACTACCCCCCTCATTTATTATTGCTTCAGCCATTTTTAGTGAAAAATTAGGGTTTACCACTTGATCGTTTGATCCATGAGCAATCCATACAGGAGTTGATTTAGCAAATTCTTTAGCCCACGCAGGATTTCCTCCTCCACAAATTATTACTGCAGATGCGAACATGTTTGGTCGATGCTTTAACAATTCGAAGGATCCCATACCACCGTTAGATAATCCACTCAAATAAATTCTGTTTTTATCAGCATAATTTTCATTCGTAAGAGAATCTATAAGTTTAATAACTAACTTCAAGGAATTTGTAGGTGGATCATCTACAGGAAAGGATAATTTATTACCATCCAAAGTAACAGATGACCAATTGTCCGATAAAGGTGCTTGTGGAAAAACTACAATCGATGGATAATTATCGAGGGTTTTTTTATTTAGAAAAACTTTATCAACATAGGTTAATTGCGACTCATTATCTTTACCTCTTTCACCAATACCATGTAAAAAAAGTTTAATTGCGTATTTTTTTGATTTATCAAATTTTTGGGGATAAAGTATTCTGTAAGATAATTCATCATTTCCTCTAACAAATTTTTCATAATCAGGTATTAATAATTGATTATTACAGGAAATAAGTAGTAAAATAAATAGGCTAAGTACAATCCTCATACTATTTTATAATATTTATTGTCTTTAAATAAAATCATTAATAATATTTAAACAAATATTGATTTTTATTGATTTATTATTAACAATATAAATTTTTTATTAAAAATAATAAAATTGTTCTTATTTATTTTTAAATTTAGAAGAATATGAGAAAATTACTATTTTTTATTGTTTTGTTTTTCCATTCACTGATTAATTCTCAAAACGCAGGTGATATCGCATTTATTGCAATGAATGTTGATGCTGATGATGACTTTGCATTTGTTGCTCTTTCTGATATATCTGTTGGAACTGCCATATATTTTACTGATAATGAGTGGACAGGATCTGCATTTAATGACTTAAATGAAACAGAATTAACTTGGACAGCTACATCAACAGTATCTGCGGGAACAGTTGTCTTATTTTCTGATACTGATAATACAAGCTCGATAAATGTTTCCACTGGCTCAACATCAGGTAGTTTAAATTTAAATAGTAGTAATGAATGTTTATGGGCATTAAGTGCTGTACCAGCAACATCCTATGGATCTGCTCCAACTTTCTATGGAGTCATTTGCAATGATATGGCAAATGGAGATACAGTCTCAGGAACTGGATTAACTCTTGGAACCAATGGAATTGATTTTAATAATGATTATGACGGGTTTTCATATAACGGAAGTAGATCAAATCAAGTAAACTTTTCATCATATCTTAATTTAATTTACGATTCATCTAACTGGACTAATATTGGTAATGGAAACGGCAATGACATCTTACCAATTTCCACAACAGCATTTACAACAACAGGTGCAAGTGCTGATCCTGAACCATCAAACCAACCAACAGCCTTATCTACTTCAGTTGCTCATGAAAAAATCACTTTGACATGGACTGATGCAGCAACTGGATCTCAAGCTCCATCTAAATATATTATAATAGGAGAAACTGATAATTCAATTGATAACCCTGTTGATGGCACAGCTATTTCTTCAGATTCTGATGCATCAGATAATAGAGTTGTTATCAACATAACCCATGGAGTACAAACTACTTCTTTTTCAAATGTTGGAAATAATACATGGTATTTTGAGATGTTCCCATACACCAATTCTGGATCTGATATTGATTTTAAAACTGATGGTACAATTCAAACAGCATCTGCAACTACCAATGCAATTCAAATTACAGAATTAGTTTACAACACACCTGGAAGTGATTGGGAATGGATTGAAATATACAATCCAACAGGGTCTTCGATTGATATTTCAGGTTATACTGTTGTTGATTCTTCAAATAATACACTCACTTTTTCATCAGGTACTTCAATCGCATCCGAATCTTATTTAACTGCCACTCTTGGAGGTTCTGGTTCAGCTCAATTTACTCCGGATTTTGTAGGAAGTGGAAATGTAAGTTATACATATAGTAATGGTATGTTAAATAATGGTGGTGATACTGTATTACTAAAAGATAGTTCCTCCAATATTGTTGATCAAGTGATATACGACGATTCATCACCATGGCCAACATCACCTGATGGAAATTTAAATTCACTGGAAATCATTGATCTCACTAAAAACAATTATTATGGTGCTAGTTGGCAAGGATCTTTTAACGAATATGGAACCCCTGGTGGTAAATCATCAGAAGCTTGGGATACTAGCCTCACTTCAGCAAGTGATCTAACTATTGTAAGCCCAAACAATGTTGTGATATCCGGTAACAGAGAAATAAATAATATTACTGTAAACAGTGGTGCTAGCTTATCAATAGAAAAAGCTGCATCTCTAACTGTTTCTGGAAATTTCACTAATAGCGGAACCACCACCCTTAGATCTGATAGTAATGAATTTTCTTCTTTAATTATTCAGGGGACTTCTTCTGGAAATATCACCTACAACAGATACGTTAATTCTTTAACTAATGGGTCTGGTTGGGATTTAATCGGATCTCCTGTAAATGGATTACAAATTAGCTCTTTTGTTTCTACAAATGATGCTGCAGGATCTCCCCTTGCTACTGGAAATGGAAGTGGCGCAGGTGCCTCTGGTGAGTATGCCATCGGAGTATTTAACAGTGGTTCCAATTCATGGTCAAATTACACAACGGCTAATGTGAGTACTACTCAATTCACACCTGGAAAAGGATATCAAATGGCAACAGATAGTGGAGCAACACTAGCATTTACGGGAACAGTAGACACAGATGCTACTGAGACCATTGCTATTCAAAATTATGCTGCAGTTTCAGGATCTCGTTGGAATTTAATTTCCAATCCGTACCCTTCTTTTTTAACCATCGGTCCTAACACTACTACAGATACTTTTTTAGAAGTGAATGATGATGTGATTGATGCAACATATGTTGGAGTTTATGGATATGATGGGAATAGTGGAGATGGCTCTAATTATACTATCTACAATAATACATCCACAGGTAAAATAGCTCCTGGTCAAGGATTCTTTGTGGCTGCTAGAAGCTCTAGCTCTGCCAATATTACATTCAAGGAAGCCATGCAGACCACCTCTACAGCAGATGACTTTTTTGAAGGGGATATTTTTCAATTCAACGAAGTAGAACTAAGGCTGTCCAATGAGGAGAATTATGTAGGAAAAACAAATATCTTCTTCATTGAAGGTCTTTCCAATGGATTAGACATGGGTTGGGATGCAGGAAGTTACAGCCAAAATGCAAGTATCATGTCTCGGATGATCGAGGAAGATGAAGGGCATGGAATGGCTATTAATGCTATGGGTCTTGATGCTATGGAGAGTACGGTTATTCCACTTGTAATTAACCAGCCTGCCGGTCAAGAGTTTAAAGTAAGTCTATTTACAGCCACAATCCCCGATACAAATGTATACTTAGAAGATAATGTGCTGGGTACTTTCACCAATCTGTATGAGCAAGATTATGTACATACTTCAGATGAAGATCTAAGTGAAGTAGGAAGATTCTTTATTCATATGACGGAAGATACCATGAGCAATAATGAATATTCAACGAATTTATTAAACGTATTTAAACGATTGGATGCAGATTACATTACTGTAGAAGGATTAGCTTCTCAATCGAATGAAACCAAAGTAAGTCTCTATGATATTCTTGGCAAAAATATAATCAATGAAACGCTCGATAATAATACAAATACCCAAACTATTTCAACTGCCGGATTACAGCCAGGAATTTATATCGTTCACCTACAGTCAGATAAAACTATCAGTAAAAAAATAACCATACAATAGTTATGAAGAAGAAAACAGGGATAACCAGGAATCAGGCGATAAAGAAAATGGGGAAATATGCAGCGTTGACTGCTATTGGAACTTTTGCTATACTGAACCCAAAAAAAGCTCAAGCCCAGTCGATGCCACAAGCACCTGGTGGGTGGGATTAATAAGTATTTTTTAATATGATTTTTTTGTAAGCTAATAAAACCATTCTATATTTACATCCATTATTGGAGGAATGGCAGAGTGGTCGAATGCGGCAGTCTTGAAAACTGTTGAGGGTCACACCTCCGGGGGTTCGAATCCCTCTTCCTCCGCAAAGTTATACATTGATTACCAATGGGCTATAAATTAAGTTTTAAAAATATCTTTATGACAAGTAAGTTTTTTGGAAATAGATTTGAAAAGATAAATTCTAAAAATAATACCAACAAGAAGGCATCTAAAAAAAATAATTTAAAAAATCAAGTTAATAGAAATAAATCTACGGGGATCAGAAAAGTAGGCAGAGGTAGTTAGTACCTGATAAATTTCAGATATTTCAAATGATTACCGGATTCTATAATCATTGTATAAATTCCATCTGATATTTTTGAAAGATTAATCACTTCGTTTTGAGAATTTGTAATGTTTTCAATAATTAACTTGCCTGTCAGATCATAAATCCTGATTGATTTTATATTATCACTTTTAGCACTAATAGTTAAAAACTTATTTAAATCATCATAATTCATTTCAAATAAATCGCTAACACCATTTTCATTTACTGTAAGAGGGTTGATGATATTAACGGAATAGTCTTCAGTCTCACTAAAAGTAGTTTGTTCACAAGAATTTGAGGGAACAGGTGAACCTGTGTTTGACTTAATTCTCAAAATATGCTGTCCCCCTATCGCATCGTCTGGAATCTGAACTTGCAAAGTTCCTGAATAATTTCCAGCACCCTGATTATTTGCAAGTACTGGGTTATCAACAATAAGTTCATCATTAGTGAATTGATAATCGTCATTAAAATCAATCCAAACTCTGTAATATTGAGAACCGTACCCTGATGCTATTGTCATACCATAATAATTTCCAGCAATTAAATCTGTTGTCTGATCCATAAAGTTTGCATATCCTTCACAACCAGATTCATTATAGATATCACCAAAAGCAAACAACTTCATACCGTTACCATTGCCTTGATTACAATCACCTGCAGGCTGGCATAAAGCAGAATTTATAATTTCAACAGAAACTGTATTATTTTGAATATTGTCATCAAGATTTGTAATACTAGTAGTCAATAAATAGGTTCCTACAGATGAAAAGTCAAAGGACACATCTGATTCCAGGCTAATCCAACCACCATTGGCAGAAACATATTGATTAAATTGTTCGTAAACTATCTCTCCGTTGTCTAACTGAAAACTTACTTCAAAATTATTTATATCAATTGTACCGGTATTTATAACCACAAACTGAACATTTTGTATTGAATCAATAAGTGTTCCTGAGGTTGGTGCACCAATTAATAAAATACCTAAATCGTTATTATAATCTGGCCCATCGACATAGAATAGGTCAGACTTCTGGTTTCCAAAAGGACCAATTCCATCGATTAAGATTGAGTTACTATTATCATAAACTTCATATGTCTCAAAACCTACTTGCCAATAAAAATCTTCCATTCCATTACCAGCGTTATCATACATTACAAAATCATAACAGGTATTATCATACAAATCAATTTGTTCTTCGTAAACTAATTGTTCATCATATGGACCTCCAAAGTGTACTACATGCCCAGATTCGTGTATTATTTCCCATGTATTTTCTCCCGGATTTACAACACTAATTGAAAAATTAATAAGATCCTCAGATACATTATTTTTAAAATCATACCTTGCTGGAAATGATTTGGTTAGGGTTTCAGAGCCATTGGAAACATTAAGAACCACATCATATATTCCAGGTTCAGAATAAACGTGTGTGATATTTTGTTCTGTGTAATCAATTACATCATCTCCATCAACATCCCATTGCCATGAAATTGCACCAGGGCTTTCATCATACAAGTCAACAACAAATTCATTATTACAGTCAATACTAATATTATCAGAGATTGTAACATTAAATGATGGGCAGGAATAATAAGATCTTAATGAATGGAAAGTTGCATAAAAAATAGCATTTTGTTGAGGGGTAAAACTATATCTGCAAGATTGCGGGGCATATGACATAAAATTTGATGTATCCGGATCAAAAAACTGACCTTGCGCATCAGTGGGTGGCGGATTAGAATTTGGAGTATAGAGACAATTTACAGTACTTACATTTGCGCTGCTGAGCTGTGGGTCAGCAGGTGTATCGCAAATATAATCTCCTGCACTATTACAATTTGCACCACTTACCAACTCAGAGGTAAGAATACCATTAATAGGCCCATGTGTATGCTCTACCCCAAAGTGGTGTCCTAATTCATGGGTAAAAGTATTATATAAGTTTCCACTACAATTAGCAGACATAACAACAATATCGGAATTAGAGGAGGCACCTTGTGGAAAACGAGTAAAACCACATATTCCACCACCAGAATTATTTGTGACAGTATTCATAAAATATACATTCATGATATTTTCTTGATGATATTGAACTAAGATATCCTCTTCAGAGTATGTAAAATTATAAAGGGCATTATTTGTTATATAGTTTATCTCATCACATATATAAAATCTCATAAAAGAATCAGCAAATTCTTCATTTGCATCATTAATCCTATTTATAACATCATTTTCAGAGACAGCAGTGTTGCCACTTGTAGTTTGTAGAATATTTACTCTGATAGGAATATCAGTTACAGCAGAGGAGGATTTTTGCTGACGCTTTTCATAATACTGATTTAAGAAATAATTAAAATCATCTATTTTTTGAGTTTTAAGAACATAAAAATTTTGATCATAGGTGGTTCCACATTCTTCGGAAATTTCCTGAGAAAAAATAGAAAGTGAAAAAAATAAAACTAAAATTAACCTTAACATCACAAATTAATATTCAAAAAATAAACCAAAATTCTCTTACCTAAAATTTTTCTTTAATTCTTTCCGGGGTATAAGGAATGTTATTTTCCTTTAGCAAAACTTCCAAACCATCAAACTTAAATTTCAAATCCTCAATTTTTTTAAGAATTGGCTGGAACTCTTCATTTGCAATTTTAAAACTATTCAAATGGGTCTTTGTTGGTGAAGATGTTGAATTTTTTTGCTCATATGCTAAATATCCTAATCTATAATAAGGTGTTGGCTTTTCTTGTTGATCAATCTTCGTTAGAATATCATCACCGTATAAGTTTTTACTAATATAATCTATTTGATATTTTATTTCATTTAACGATGAATAAAATAAATCTACGGGCTTATCAGATCTTTTCAAAGCTTCTTCAATATATGGGATTTTATCTTTCATTTGTGATAATTTAGCAGAGTATTCACCCATAATAGCTTGTAAGGCATCCACTTTTCTTTGAAAATCAACTTTCGCCTTTCTATCCTTTGCTGGCATTGTTGTGTTATTTAAAGCTAATACCTCAAAGTTAACTGGATCTGATAATTTTGTTACATTTCCATTATCTACCAAAAGCATTTCTACTGAATATGTTCCAGGATTCACTAATGTCCCCAGCGAGTTAGATCCTGATTTAGAGAAGCCTTTAAGCACTGGATATTTTGATTCGTATCTTAAGTTCCATTTAAATCTATTTAGTCCTTCAGAAACAGGCTTGAAAATTTTTTTTACTATTTCCTTATTATCATCTCTGATTGTAAAGACAAATTCTGGATTAATTTCCTCATCTTCTTTTTTTAATTCATCATAAGTCGGATAAAAAATATCTTTTTTGTCTTTTAGAAGTTTTGACTCCTTCTTTTTTCTTTTGGACTCTAAAGATTCAAACTTTACATTGCTATAGTAGGTTATTAGCGCAACAGGATCTAAATTTTCAGCTAAATAAAAATCATCTCCTTGAAAAGCCTTAGCAGGCCTACCAAGCGGGGATGATTTTTCCCACATAAGACTTGGCCTAATTGGAAAAACTTTGGAATTCATTAAATTTTTATCAGATTCAATCCGTCTTAAAGAAGAATAATCATCTAAAATATAAAATCCCCTGCCAAAAGTACCCAATACTATGTCATTTTCAGATCTTTGAATTGCAATATCTCTGACCGAAATTGTTGGTAAACCATTGGATATTTTTTTCCAATTTTTACCTTTATTATTGGAAAAGAAAAAACCAAATTCAGTACCACAGAAAATCAATTTACTGTTTTCATGATCCTCTTCGATTGAATAAACACTGCCTCTTTCTGGTAAATCACTTGAAATAGATTCCCATGAATATCCTTTGTCATTTGAAACAAAAATATAGGGTTTAAAATCACCAAACTTATGATGATTAAATGCTGCATATATAACATTTGAGTCATGTTGTGACATGTAAACAGAATTAACATAAGATTGATTAGGCGCACCTTTAATATTATCGATTTTTCTCCAACTTTCACCTCCATTTTCTGTAATTTGTATTAACCCGTCATCGGTGCCAATTACAATTAAATTTGGTTCAATTGGTGATTCTGATAAGGATACAATGGTTCCATAAGGGGAAGTTGATCCATTCTTTTGTACAGCATCAATACTTAGAACCCTGTCATAAACTTTTAATTTATTCCTGTCTATTTTCCTAGTCAAATCATTACTTATAACAGTCCAGCTGTTTCCATAATCATTAGACCTAAAAACCTTATTAGCAGCAAAGTATATCCTTCCACTTTTATGTTTACTTGCAGAAAGAGGAGCATCCCAATTCCATTTATATGAAACTTCATTTTTTCTAGCAACAGGTTTGATCCCGACTTCCTCCCCGCTTAACTTATCATATCTAACCAACCATCCATATTGCGATTGAGAATAAACTATATTGGGATTTTCTGGATCAATAGCCGTTTCAAAACCGTCTCCTCCGTGGGTAACAAACCAATCTTGATTCGAAATTCCATGTTCATTGATAACTCTTGAGGGGCCGCCGAGGGTATAGTTATCTTGGGTACCACCATATATATTATAAAATGGCTTTGCATTATCAACAGCAACTTTGTAAAATTGAGTTACCGGTAAGTTTTTCTTATAATCCCAATTTTTTCCTTTGTCAAAAGTTTCATAAATACCACCATCGCAACCAACAATCCAATGATTATTATTTATAGGATTAATCCACATAGAGTGATTATCAACATGTTTGTATTTTTCGTCAACATATTTAAAGGTCTTTCCTCCATCATCAGTAACACCCATATAAGTATCCATCACATATACAACATCCTCATCAACAGGATCAGCAACTATTTCTTGATAATAGTTTCCACTAGTAACCTTTGAGCTTTGCTTCAACCAATTTTGTCCTCTATCAGTAGATTTATAAAATCCACCTTTTTTTTCAGAGGCTTCAACAATTGCATAAATAATCTCAGGATTTGCAGGAGAAATATCCAAACCAATTCTTCCAAGTTCAGCATTAGGAAAACCTTTATTTATTTGAATCCATGAATTTCCTCCATCCTCTGATTTATGTAAGCCTGATCCGGGGCCACCTCCTACATAAGTATAGACATGCCTTCTTCTTTGGTGACTTGCAGCATATAATACTTTAGGATTTCTAGGATCCATATGTATTTCATTAAATCCAGTGTGCTCATCAACGTATAAAATTCTTTCCCAGTCCTCACCCCCATTCTCTGATTTATAAATTCCTCTATCTCCTCCTTTGTTCCATAACGGTCCATAAGCCGCTACATAAATAATATTGGAGTTATCAGGGTGAATTAATATATTTCCAATATGCTCAGAATTTTTTAGACCCGTATTTTTCCATGACTTACCACCGTCCGAAGACTTATATACTCCGTCCCCATATGCTACTGACCTTTGATTATTATTTTCTCCTGTTCCAACCCACACCACGTTTGGATTTTCAGGGTCAATAGCTATACATCCAATAGAATAAGAGCTTTCATTATCAAATATTGGCTCAAAGCTCACACCCCAATTTTGTGTTTTCCAAACACCGCCTGATGCAACTGCCACGTAGTATTCAGAAGGATTATTTGGATTAACCGCAATATCAGAAATTCTACCAGATGTTAATGCAGGACCAACCGATCTCCACTTTAACCCATTAATTGAAAGATTTTCCAAATCTGATTTTTCATTATTTTTTTTCTTTTGAGAAAAAACAGAAAATGATACAATTGATAATACAAGAATTAGGGTAATTTTTTTCATCTGAATAAGAATTTAAGGAGGACAAATTTAGTAAAACTTAAGTAAACGATTATATTATTTTGTTAAATTTAAAAAATGAAAGCAGATACTGTCCACACTATTTATAACTCAAACGGAATATCTGCTAAAATATTAAATTTTGGTGGTATCATATATGAAATTAACACACCCGATAAATACAATAATTTTAAGAACATAGTATTAAATTATGATGATATAAATGATTATTATAATGATTGTTATTACATCGGTGCAGCAATTGGTAGATATGCTAATAGAATCAAAAATGGAGTATTTAAATTAAATGATAAGACTTATTTTCTAGATAAAAATGATAACGAACATCATTTACATGGTGGAAGTAATGGTTTTCATAAAGTTAATTGGAATTTGAAGAGCAAATCAAGGAAATCTATCCATTTAATACATTTATGTAATGAAAAAACTTATCCTGGAAAAATTAAAATTGAGTTAATTTATACACTTAATGATGATAATTCTTTAGATATTGAATTTATCGCTTACTCAGACAAGGATACAATATTTAATCCAACAAGTCACTCCTATTTTAATTTAGGAAAAGAGAAGACGATTTTAAGCCATGAATTAAAAATTAATAGTAATAAAATTTTGGAGATTGATAAAAATGGAATCCCAACAAAAAAAATTTTGAGTATCAATGATGGACCTTTTGATTTCAAAAATTTTAAAACTATAGGAAGAGATATAGAAAAAAATGATATTCAACTTAAATTTGGATATGGTTATGACCATAACTTCATATTAAATGATGATGAAAAATTTTCAGCTATATTACATGATAAAGATAGTGGAAGAAGATTAAAAATTAAAACTGATCAACCAGGAATGCAACTTTACACAGGAAATTATCTTGGAGGAAATTTTATTAAAAATGGAGGAGTGTGTATGGAAACTCAACATTTTCCAAACTCACCAAATTGTGATATATTTCCATCAGTAGTTTTGTTAAAGAATAAAGAGTATTACACCAAAACAAGTTATCATTTTGATACTTTTTGATAAAAAATAAAATAATACTATCTAGTTGTTTTCAGAGATAATATTTTCTCTGAAATCCAAGAACCAATTTCTGAAGTGGTAAACGCATCTCTGGGTTGTACTAGGTCTTCTGTAAGTATGGATTCGTTTATACATAAATTTACTGCTTTTTTAATCATATTAGATTCTTCATTTAGTTTAAATGATTGCTCAAACATCATTGCAGCTGAAAGAATTGTTGCAATCGGATTTGCAATATTTTTCCCTGCTGCTTGAGGGTAAGATCCATGAATGGGTTCATATAATGAAGTTTCCAAACCAATTGATGCAGAAGGCATTAAGCCCATTGACCCAGAAATAACCGATGCTTCATCGGTAAGAATATCTCCAAATAAATTAGCTGTAACCAATACATCATACATATTTGGGGATTGGATTAACCTCATTGCGACAGCATCAGCAAACTCATATGAAACTTCAATCTCCTTATAACTGGATTCCATTTCTTGAATTGTTTTTCTCCAAAGTCTAGAAGATTCTAAAACATTGGCTTTGTCAACACAACATAACTTCTTATTTCTTTTTTGAGCCAAATCAAAACCGACCTTTGCTAATCTTATAATTTCTTTTTCTGAATACAAGCATGTGTCATATGCTACTTTACCGTTCTCTTTTGTACCTTTTTCACCAAAGTAAATTCCGCCAGTAAGTTCTCTTACAAAAACAAGATCAGTTCCAATAATTTTTTCTTTTTTTATTGGTGATTTTTCGATTAGAGATGGAAAGATAAAAGTTGGGCGAATATTTGCATACAAACCCAGTTTTTTCCTCATTTCCAATAAACCCTGTTCAGGTCTAACTTTTGCCTTTGGATCATTATCATATTTTGGATCTCCCAAAGCACCAAAAAGGATTGCATCAGCATTTAGACATATTTTATGAGTTTCTTCAGGGAAAGGATTACCTGTAGCATCTATTGCTGCTGCACCAACTAAGGCATAAGTCCATTTAATCTCATGACCAAATTTTTTTGAAATTGAATCGCATACCTTTATAGCCTCATTTATGATTTCTGGACCAATTCCATCACCAGGCAAGACGGCAATTCTTAATTGTTTCATTATTAAATGATATTTAGCATTTTTTCAGTTGCCTTGATAGCAGACACTGTTTGATCTGAATCTAAACCTCTGGTTGTAAACTCAATTGATTTATCATTCCAGGTAATGAAAGTTTCACACAATGCATCCGAATTACTTCCAGGGGGAATCGTAACTTCATAGTCAACTAGTTTAGGCAATAAAATATTATTTTTTTTGTAAACCTTTTTTAGTGCATTCATAAATGCATCAAACTGTCCGTCACCAGTTCCGTTTTCTGTAAAAGTTTTTCTATTGATCATAATTTCGATTTCAGCAGATGGAGGAGAGTTCTTTTTGTGAGTTAATTCATACGATTGTATAACTGTTTTGTATTTATAATTTGAGCTATCAATGACATCAGAAATGATGTATGGAAGATCCTCAATGGTAACTTTCTCTTTTTTATCACCAAGTAAAATTATTCTCTCAGTTACTTTTTTAATTTCTGTTTCTGATAAAGTAAGACCCAATTCATCTAAATTTTTTTTAATATTTGCCTTACCTGACATTTTTCCCAATGCATATTTTCTTTTTCTTCCAAATCTTTCCGGTAGTAAATCATTAAAATATAAATTTTTCTTATTGTCCCCGTCAGCATGTATGCCTGCAGTTTGGGTAAAAACGTTATCTCCAACAATTGGTTTATTAACAGGTATTCTAAACCCTGAAAAATTAGAAACTAATTTGCTAACCTTGTGTAGAGATTTTTCATTTATATCGATTTTATAACCGTTTAAAAAATCATTAACAACTGCCACTACGCTAGCTAATGGGGCATTTCCAGCCCTTTCTCCCATTCCGTTCACTGTTATGTGAATTCCATTACATCCGTTTCTGATACTTTCAATTACATTTGCTACACTCAAATCATAATCATTATGAGCATGAAAATCAAAGTGAATTTTAGGAAAATTACTTGTCATATCTTTAATAAATTCTTTAGTTAATTCAGGAGTTAAAACACCAAGGGTATCAGGGAGTAAAATTCTATCTATAGTTTTTTCTGAGAGAAACTGAACCATATCCATGACATATGACCTGGAGTTCTTCATTCCATTACTCCAATCTTCTAAATACACATTAGTTTTAATTCCATAATTCTCAGCAAACTGAATAACATTTGAAATATCTTTAAAATGCTGGGATGGTGTCTTTTTTATTTGGTTTTTTAAATGATTTATCGATCCCTTTGTTAATAGATTTTGTGTTTTTGCTCCAGCTTTTTCCATCCATTTTATTGAAGAACCTCCATCAACAAAACTTAAAATTTCAATTTTCTCAACTAAACCTGATTTCTTTGCCCAATCAGTAATGAGTTTTACCGCTTTCATTTCTCCTTCAGAAACTTTAGCAGATGCAATTTCAATCCTATTTACATTTAATTCTTTCAATAAAAGTTTAGCAATTGATAGTTTTTCTTTGGGTGAAAAAGAGATACCTGAGGTTTGTTCCCCATCCCTGAGTGTAGTATCCATTATTTCAATTTTTTTATAGCTCATTGTTTAAATCTAAAAGGGAATTTTTTTTGAAAAATTAATAATTTCATCTTTCATATTAGTGAGATAATCAATATCATCAAGTCCATTCATCAAATTATTTTTTTTGTGTGAATTGATTTCAAAACATCTTTCAAATTCTTTCTCCCCAATAAGTAGTTTTTGGTTCATTAAATCAACAGTTATTTCGATACTTGGATTTTCAAATACTAGCTCTAAAATATGATCTAAATCTTCTTGTGCAATCCTTAACGGTAAAACACCAATATTCAAACAATTATTTTTAAAAATATCTGCAAAGAAACTTGAAATTACACATCTAAATCCATAATCATATATAGCCCATGCCGCATGTTCTCTCGAGGAGCCAGAACCAAAATTCTTTCCTGCTAGAAGAATTTTTCCACTATAAATACAATTATTTAGAACAAAGTTTTGGTTTAAATTACCATTATTATCATATCTCCAATCACGAAATAGATTATCCCCAAATCCTACTCTTTCTGTGGCCTTCAAAAACCTAGCAGGAATTATTTGGTCTGTGTCAATATTTTCAATTGGTAGCGGAACAGCGGTTGATTTTAATATGTTAAATTTTTCGTAGGCCATAAATGTATTTTACAAATATTTTCTTGGATCCGTAATTTTCCCAGTAATCGCAGCCGCTGCAA
Source organism: uncultured Bacteroidota bacterium (assembly GCA_902525795.1). Lineage (GTDB taxonomy): Bacteria > Bacteroidota > Bacteroidia > Flavobacteriales > Flavobacteriaceae > MED-G13. The sequence goes on along the minus strand of CABZIT010000002.1, from coordinate 17,768 downwards.
CGGCTATTGGACTTGCTAATAATGTTCTTGAACCTGGTCCTTGTCTACCTTCAAAATTTCTGTTTGAAGTACTGATCACATATTTTCCAGCTGGTATTTTATCATCGTTCATTGCAAGACATGCTGAACATCCAGGTTCTCTTAACTCGAAACCTGCATCATTCAAAATATCTAACAAACCTTCCTCTTTAATTGAATTTCTTACTTTGTGCGAGCCAGGTACTAACCATGCAATAACATCGTCTGCTTTCTTTTTACCTTTAACAATATTCGAAAACGCTCTGAAATCTTCAATTCTTCCATTAGTACAACTTCCTAAAAAGACATAATCTATTTTTTTTCCTATCATATTTTCCCCTTCTCGAAAATTCATGTAATTAAGTGAACGCCTATATGATTTTTCATTGTCAGATTGATCTTTTGAATTCGGGATTTTATTTGAAATACTAATACCCATTCCAGGGTTAGTCCCAAAGGTAATCATTGGATCAATTTGACTACCATCAAAAGAAATATCTTTATCAAAGTTAGCGTCAATGTCAGAGTGGAGTGAATTCCAGTATTTGAGTGCATTTTTCCAAGTATTACCCTTTGGTGTAAACTCTCTATCTTTTACATATTCAATTGTTTTTTCATCCGGTGCAATCATTCCTCCTCTTGCTCCCATTTCAATGCTTAAGTTACAAACGGTCATTCTTCCCTCCATGGACATGTCTTCAAAGACTTTTCCTGCATATTCTACAAAGAAGCCAGTGGCTCCAGATGCTGAGAGATTAGAAATAATAAATAGAGCAACATCTTTTGGCGTTACCCCTTTTTGTAATTTACCATTAATAGAAATTCTCATTCTTTTAGGTTTTTGTTGCATAATACATTGAGATGACAAAACCATTTCAACTTCAGAGGTACCAATTCCAAATGCGATAGCTCCAAATGCTCCATGCGTTGATGTATGAGAGTCTCCACATACAATTGTAGTTCCAGGAAGAGTTATCCCATATTCAGGGCCAATCACGTGAACAATTCCATTTTTTTTGTGGCCTAGACCCCAATAAGAAATATTGTGTTTTTTTGCATTTTCTTCGAGAGCCAGTAATTGTTTTGAAGACAGAGGGTCCTTTACCGGCAAATGCTGATTTAATGTTGGTGTATTGTGATCAGCAGTAGCAAAGGTTTTTTTTGGAAATAGAACTTTTAAGTTTCTATACTCTAAACCTCTAAAGGCAACTGGGCTTGTTACTTCATGAACCATATGCCTATCAATAAATAAGACATCAGGTCCATCTTTAATTGATCTAACAACATGTTTATCCCAAACTTTATCAAAAAGAGTTTTACCCATTTATTCTTACTTAGCCATTAAAATTTGTAACACATCTTTATCATGAACTACCTTATTTTTATCAGCAACTTTCAAAAATTTTGAATAAGCTTTATCTAACTCATCTTTCGACAATTCAAATCCAATACTTTTAGCCTTGTGAGATAACGCAGCTCTCCCACTTCTTGCTGTTAAAATTATATTTGATCCAGCCGCACCTACTTCAAAAGGATCAATAATTTCATAAGTTATCCTAGACTTTAGAACTCCATCTTGATGGATGCCTGAACTATGTGAAAATGCATTTGCCCCAACAATTGCTTTATTTGGCTGAACATTGATATTCATAGTTTCTGAAACTAACTTGCTGATTTCACACAAATATTTGCTATTTATACTTGTTTCATAACCCAAATTTTTGTGTTGTTTTAAAATCATTACAATCTCCTCAAGAGAGGTATTACCTGCTCTTTCACCTATACCATTAATTGTACATTCAATTTGCTTAGCACCATTTAATATTCCAAAAATGGAGTTAGAAGTAGCTAAACCTAAATCATCATGACAATGACAAGAAATGGTTACTTTATGAATGTTCTTGACATTATCAACTAAAAATTTTATTTTTTCTCCGTATTCATGCGGTAAACAATATCCGGTAGTATCAGGAATATTTATAACTGTAGCTCCTGCTTCTATCATTTTTTCACAAACTTTTGCAAGAAAATCATTATCTGTGCGACCAGCATCTTCCGCAAAAAATTCAACATCGTTAACAAATTTTTTTGCATGTTTTACTGCTTGAAATCCCTTCTCAATTATTTTTTCTCTGGTGGAATTAAATTTATGTTTTATATGAGTGTCTGAGGTTCCAATTCCAGTGTGTATTCTTGGAGATACAGCGTCCTTAAGTGCTTGAGCGGCGCATTCAATGTCCTTTGGATTTGCTCTGGCAAGCGCACAAATCTGAGAATCTTTAATGTTTTTAGAAATAGTTTGAACTGATTTAAAGTCCTCCGGGCTAGAAATGGGAAATCCAGCTTCAATAATGTCAACACCAAGTTTCTCAAGCATTTTTGCAATTAATAGCTTTTCAGATGTATTTAGTTTTGAACCGGGCGTCTGTTCACCATCTCTTAAGGTTGTATCAAAAATTTTAATATTCTTACCCATATTTACAGATAAAGCATAAGGGTAAAAGTAATAAATTATATCAATTAAACTAACTTAATTTTTTTTAATGATGATTATTATTAATATGATAATATACGGGCTTAATATTATGATTTTAATAAAAATATATAGTTTAAATTAAGAAATCATTAAAAACAAAGAATCCCAATTAAATATTAATATTTTTACTTGTAATTATTTTTATAATTTATCAATGAAAAAAATGGATAATAAAAATCTTGTAATAATTTGTTTCTTCCTTAGTTGTTTTACAATACTAGGACAAGGACTTATGGAAGAAAAAATTAATACAAATCGACAGGACACCTTAAGAGGGAGTATCACTAAAGAAAGAAGCTGGTGGGATTTAACATATTACCATTTAGATATAAAAGTTTTTCCAGAAAAAAAATATATCAGTGGATCAAATACAGTTGGATATAGGGTTTTAGAAAGTAAGAAATTAATGCAAATTGATTTACAGCAGCCAATGATAATAACATCAGTTACTTCGATGGGAAAAAATTTGAAATTCTACAGGGATGGCAATGCCTACTTTATTAAAATGAACAAAAGACAGAAAGTTGGTGAGGTAAATTATATTAAAATAAATTATCAGGGAAATCCGAAGGAAGCAATAAGAGCACCATGGGATGGTGGATTATCTTGGGATAAAGACCAAAATGACAATCACTTTATTGCTACCTCCTGTCAGGGCCTAGGAGCAAGTGTTTGGTGGCCTAATAAAGATCATATGTATGATGAAGTTGATTCCATGCTAATAAGTGTAAATGTTCCGAAAAATTTAAAAAACATTTCAAATGGAAGATTAAGAAAAGTTACTTCTAATAAAGATCAGACTGTAACTTACGAATGGTTTGTAAGTAACCCAATAAATAATTATGGAGTGAATATTAATATTGGTGATTACGAGGTTTTTTCATCTAAATTTGACGGGGAAAATGGTTTGTTAGATATTGATAATTACGTTTTGAGTTACAATCTTGAAAAAGCTAAAAGTCATTTCAAACAAGTTCCCATGATGATTGAAGCTTTTGAATATTGGTTTGGACCTTATCCTTTTTATGAAGATAGCTTCAAAATTGTTGAAGTACCTTATCTTGGAATGGAACATCAAAGTTCAATAACATATGGGAATGAATTTAAAAATGGATATTTAGGAAGAGATCTTTCAGGTACAGGCTGGGGTTTGAAATTTGATTATATTATTATTCATGAGGGTGGACACGAGTGGTTTGCAAATAACATAACCTATAAAGATATTGCTGATATGTGGATTCACGAGGGTTTCACATGCTACTCAGAAAACCTATATGTTGATTATTTTTTTGGCAAAGATGCATCTGCAGAATATGTAATTGGAACAAGAAAAGGAATTTCAAATACAAAACCAATCATCGGACCATATGATGTTAACAGAGAGGGATCCAGCGATATGTATTCCAAAGGAGCAAACTTATTACATACCATCAGACAAATTGTTAATGATGATGAAAAATGGAGAAAAACACTCAGAGGATTAAACAAAACATTTTATCATAAAACTGTTACCACTGCAGAAATAGAAAACTATATATCTCAATCCTTAAACATTGATTTAAGCTCAGTTTTTGATCAATATCTTCGTGATATAAGAATTCCAGTATTAGAGTATGAAATAAAAGATGGATTTTTAAAATACAGGTGGAATAATACAATTGAAAATTTTAAAATGCCAGTAAAAATAATTATTAACGAAAACTTAGTTGAAATAAATCCTACAAAAAAGTTCGAGAAGATTGCTTTTACTTCTAATGAATTAGTTATTGATAAAAACTACTATGTTTTTTCAAAAAACTTAGCTGTAAAAGACTGAATTTAATTTTTTGACTTTGGCTCAGAGTGAATTCTTAATGGTTCAAAAGTTGGCTGAGCATTTTTAATTTGCTTTCCAATTCCCACGGGGGTTAATGATGCTTGTTTGACCCTGTTGTTTAACTCAACTTTCAAAGAGTCAATAACAAATTGATAAGATGAATTATTTGATAAATTATTTAATTCACCTTTGTCAAATTTATGATCATAAAATTCATAGTGGGTATCATTTTTATAGTTCCATTTGATTAACCTATATCTACTTGTTTTAATGGAATAACCCTGCGCCAAATTTCCGTTAATATATACTTGTAATTCAGAAAAAGCACTAGTCTTTTTAATTTTCTTTTCTTTTGTTAAAATTGGCTTTAAACTTTCCCCCTGGACAAATGCTGGTGTTTCAAATCCTAATAAATCAGTAATTGTCTTGTATATGTCAACTAATTCCACGGGAGCATTCATTTCTTTCTTGTTCGATAATATTCCTGGACCTGCAATTATAAGGGGAATTCTAGTTGATCTATCATATAAAGTTTGCTTTTGCCAATGACCTTTTTCTCCCAAATGATAACCATGATCAGAGGTGAAAATTACTATTGTGTTCTTGTCTAAACCTGTTTCTTTTAATTTATCTAACACCTTTCCAACTTGAGCATCCACAAAGGATGTAGTTGCATAATAAGCATGCTTGATTGTTTTTTTTAAATTATAATCCAAATTAATTTGTTCTTTTCTTGCTCGCAAAGATCTCTTAGCTGGAACTGACACTGTTAAAAGAAAATCATCTCCGTTAGAAGGAACTTCAATCTCCTTTTCGTTATACATGGAAAAATATTTTTTGGGAGCTACAAAAGGAATATGAGGTCTATATAAACCAAAGGCTAAGAAAAAATTTTCTTTGCTTTCAGAAAATGTTTCTAGTAACCTCATTGTTTCACGAGCCCCTATTCCATCTGTTTGCTCTTCATCTGATCCATCTGAAGAATACCAACTCAGTGTTGCACCATCAAAAATATCTTTTACTTTATTTAATTTAAACTCTTCCAACTTGTCCCGGCCATAAGGATTTATTGTTTGATCCCATGTGTAAAAATCATCATGTCCTGCAGTTCCTATATCCCTGGGATTGTGATAGTGATAAATTTTTCCAACCCTAACAGAATGATAATTATTCATTTTAAATGTCTGACCAATTGTAATAACATCAGGGATGGATTGCCTCAAATAAAGACGCAATTTTTTTGACTTCGTTTGATCAGGGTATAAACCAGTCATCATTGAAATTCTAGAGGGGCTACACAATGGATACTGAACATGCGCATTTCCAAAAAGAACACCTCTTTCAGCCAATGCATCGATATTAGGAGTTATTACTTTTTCATTTCCATAAGTTGAAATATCACAATTTAAATCATCTGCAATAATAAGTAACACGTTAAGTTTTGCTTTTTCTTCATTTGCTGATGAAAAAATTGTTATGAAAAAAATTAAAAATAGATTAATTATACCCTTAAACATTTTTAAATTAGTTTAACTTTTTAGAGTTTTCCGAATTTATGAAAAAAAAAATCTGTTTAAGTATTCTTCTACTATTTATTTCCTTAAACTTAACTGGACAAGATTTGAAATGGACAGGTGCGGAAAACAATGATTTTTTTAATGAAAATAATTGGGAAGATTTTTCTAATGGATTACCGCCACAAGCAAATACTTTGAATTCCAATGAGCAAATTACTTACAACCTATACTTAACATGTAATACCACAGCTAATGGAACAATAATTCTTGCAGATGGAAAAAATCTTTTTCTCGAAAATGGTGAGCTTATTACAAACACAATCACTGGACCCGGGATTGTAAATTTAAATGAAAATGCACATATCATCTGTGATGAAAGCCTAGATTTGAATGGAATCACCTTTAATTTTGACTCCTCAAATTCTTCACTAACATTAAAAAATAATTCTCCCACTGACTCCTATGAAAATATAGAATTTTTTTATGTAAGTGGTTATCCTGCATTTTTTAATGAAAACATCAAAATTGATAATTATTACAGCGGAGCATTAATTAGACCCTTAGATCTTTCCTTTGCTCCATTACAATTATTTTCAGAGGAGAATTTAGCAGGAAATTCAACAAATATCAATCTTTTTGAAGTTTTTTCTGGTGATAACATTCCTGACAATTTTAATAATTTAACAAAGTCATTTACACTTGAGAGAGGATATATGGCAACCTTGGCTTGCAACAACGATGGTACTGGAAAAAGTAAGGTATTTATTGCTTCGGAGAGAAAAATTATAATTAATGATCTTCCCTCCTATTTGAAAAATAATATTTCTTTCATTAGAGTCATACCATGGAATTGGGTTAACAAAAAAGGAACGGCTGGGGATATAACCTACATGAATAATGATTGGTTTTACAGATGGAGTAATAATGGTGAATCAGATTTAAACCGCGAATATGCACCCATGGTTTGGGGAAGAGGGGCTGCAGACGAGCAAGAAGATATTGATATTCTCACTTCTAAATTAAAATCAACACATGTTTTGGCTTTTAATGAACCTGATAATTGCAATGATCAGTCTGGTCAATATGGAAATATGTGTGTTGTTGATACAGCCTTTACATTTTATAAAAATTTGGCAAAAACTGGAATGAGATTGGTATCACCTGCATGCAGGCAGGATCAGGTATTTACTTGGTTGAATGAATTCAATCAATTAGCACAAGAAGAAGTTGCAAGGATTGATGTTATTGCTGTTCATTGGTATGATTGGAATTCTAACCCTCAACAAAACCCAAATGCGAATCCGCAAGATGTATTTTATAGGTTTATAAGTTATCTTCAATCAGTTTATGATTTATATGGGCTTCCTATTTGGATAACTGAATTTAATGCAAATAGACACAGGAATGAGTGGGTACATCGACAATTTTTGGAATTAGCACTTCCTTACTTAGAAAACTTAGATTATGTAGAAAGATATTCTTTTTTCCCGCCAGTAACAGATGTTGCTGATTTTTTTGATGAAAATAATAATTTAACCTGGATTGGAGAATTTTATTATAATTTTCAATCTAGCCCTTCTCTGCCAAATCAAAGCTATCAAATGAATAATAATATTTCAAATTTTGAATTGGAAAACAATTATGAATATAACTGTGATCCAGAACTTTCATTTCTTTCTGTTGAAGATATAAATAATTATAGTTCGGTTTATCCAAACCCTAGTGAAAACTACATTTATATCAATTCTGAAAAAACTATCAGTGAAATAATATTATTGGACAGCAATGGTCGGAGAATTAAATTTTTTGATGGATCAAAAAGAATTGACATTTCATTTTTGGAAAATGGAACTTATTTTTTAAATATAGATGGGACTTCAATAAAATTTATTAAAAAATGATGAAATTTAACTATTTTGCAATTTCATATATGAAAAAATATTTACTTTCCCTCATATTGTTTTTTTTTGTAAGCAATGAACTCTTTGCTGATAATGAAAAAAAACCTAATTTTCTTTTCATCCTTGTAGACGATCAGCCATTTGATGCTTTAGGATTTTCCGGAAGATACCCATTTTTAAAAACGCCTAATATTGATAAATTAGCAAGTGAAGGAGTAAATATCAAAAATTTTTTTGTTACTCAATCTATTTGTTCTCCCTCAAGGGCAAGTTTTTTAACTGGAACTTACCCCCATATGCACGGGGTTAATCAAAATAACAAATATGTTGATCCAGATTGGGAAAACAATATACCATACTCTGTATTGTTACAAGAAAATGGATATCATACAGCACATATTGGTAAAATTCATATGGCTCATAAAAGAGGTGTGGATCATGTTAGGCCTGGATTTGACTATTGGTACAGTTTTATTGGTCAAGGAGACTACTTTAACCCAATGGTTAATGATAATGGTAAAGAAATTGAGGAAAATGGATATATCACAGATATTTTAACTAATAAGGCAATAGATTGGCTTACAAACAAAAGAGATCAATCAAAACCCTTTATTTTGAATTTATGGCATAAAGCTGTACATGAAAAACATCTACCTGCCCCTAGGCATAAAGAACTTTTCAAAGGGCTGCCTTTACCGGAACCGCCACATAACACGCACAAAGAAACCTTTGAGGGAAAACCTGCATGGCAAAGACGTAAGACCTTTGGATTTAAGTGGGATAAAAGTAAAGAAATACCAAAAGTTTTGAAGGAGAAAAAATGGCCAATAAATAAATTCAAAAACATGCAGCTTCTCAGAAGTTTAATTGCTGTAGATGAATCTTTAGGAAATGTTATCAATACACTTGAAGAGCTTGGAGAATTAGAAAATACGGTAATAATTTACAGTAGTGATAATGGTTATTTTATGGGCGAACACACTTACAGAGATAAGAGATTAGCCTATGAAAATTCTATGAGGGTACCGATGATAATTAGATATCCTAAAATGATTAAAAAAGGGTATGAAATTGAAGATCAATGTTTAAATATTGATGTAGCACCTACTATATTAGATTTGGCAGGAATTCCCAAGCCAAATTATATGCAAGGTGAATCTATGCTGAATTTATTAAAAGGAAAAAAAGTTAGAAAATGGAGAAAATCTGTTTTCTTCGAATATTACAAAGATGATGCATGGCCATTTGCTGGTCCTAACCAAATTGCTGTAAGAACGAAAGAATTTAAACTTGTCGATAATTTTTTAGAAAATGATATCGATGAACTTTATGATTTAATTAATGACCCTGGTGAAATGACAAATTTGATTAATGATAAAGATTTTGATGATATTGAAGAAGATTTACGTGAAGAGTCTAAAAGATTACAAAAAAAATACAAGTACAACCCCGACAGAGATTGGTGGTTGAGAAAACAGGTTAAAAAAAGAAAATAAAATGAAAAGATTACTTGCACTAATTATATTAATTACCCCATTTTTTATACTATCTCAAGAAATTAACTTAAATGGAAATATTATTGAAAAGGAAACAAGATCTCCGATGTCAGGAGCCACTGTTCAAATTGTTGATTCAAACATAGGTGTAGTTTCTGATTTTGACGGAAATTTTTCGATAACTATTAAAATTGGTGAAAAAATAAAAGTGTCCTATGTTGGTATGAAAACCATTGAACTTCCAATTATATCCTCTCCAATCAAAATTGAAATGGAGACAGACTTAAATCAATTGGACGAAGTAATGGTTAGCGTGGGTTATTTTGATATTAGTGAAAAAGATTTGTCAGGCTCTATAACACAAATAAAATCTGAGCAATTAGAAAAAAACAGAAATAGTTCTGTGGAAAGCATACTGCAAGGACAAGTTTCTGGTTTAGTTGTTTCAGAAAGTTCAGAACCGGGTGGTGGTTCCGGAGTTTCTATAAGAGGAACTAATTCCATCTTAGGTGGTACTCAACCTCTTTATGTATTGGATGGAATTCCTGTTGACCCTATTACTGATGCTGAGGGGAATAGTGGATCAGGGCAAGCTCAAAGTTCACTAGGGTTTATTAACCCCAATGATATAGATAAGATTGAGGTTTTAAAAGATGCTGCTGCAACTGCCATATACGGAGCAAGAGGTGCAAATGGAGTAATATTAATTACTACAAAAACTGCAAATAATGAGGGTGGAAAAGATAAAATTTCTGTTAGTTATGAAAGCTATGTTTCAAAGGTTAGGAGAAATATAAATGTTCTTGATGGGCCAGGTTTTGAAAGTTATATGAATCAAAGAGTATTAAATCAAGTTTGGAAAGCAATTACAAACCCAAACCCAATTCAAGCTAGACCTGAGGGTATTTATGATGGTTCTCAAGAAATAAATTTAACCAATTTCCCAGAGTTAATGGAATATAACATTCCCTTTCAAGAGTCAACTGGAGTTAGTACCAATTGGCAAGACGAGACTTATGATATTTCTTTGAGTGATAAGTATAATCTAAATTATCGTGGTGGAGATTTCAAAAAAAATCTTTCAATTGGTGTAGGATTACACGATCAGAAAGGAGTTATCATTAATTCAACTAATAAAGTTATAAATTATAACATGAATGCAAAAAGACAAGCATTTAATGAGAAAATTGATGTGTATTCTAGAACATATTTTACACATAAAAAAGGAAACGCATCTTCGGTGGGTAATGGTCAAATCTTTTTACAAAGAGGTGTTGTTTCTCAAGCACTTCAGTTTCAACCCACTTTCTCACTCTTAGAACCAGGTCAAGATGATGATATTTATGCTTATTTAAATGAAGGAAATATTATATCCAATCCGTACACACTTGCTAAATTTGTAGTGGATATTAAACAATCCACATCCTTTAGGCAGACATTGCAACTAGTAGGTAAAATAACTCCCAATCTTACGGCTACTGTGAAGGGTTCCTACAATTATCAAAAAAGTGTGAGAGATAATTATTATCCGCTGAACACAACTAGAGGTAGAAATACAAACGGAGAAGCTTCTCAGGCTTATTTAGAAAATAGTAAAATATATGCTGAGACAAATCTTAGATACAGGAACAAATTTGGCTTTCACAGAGTAGACGCTACTTTAGTTGCTACTTTCGAAAAAAATGATGTTCGATCCATATTTAATAAAGCAAGAGGCTTTGGAAGTGATGTAACAAGTTTTTATAATTTTACTACTGCTGAAGAAATACTTACACCACTAACTCAATTTAGAGAAGTTGGATTAATTTCCTCATTATTCAGAGTTGGGTATAATTACAATAGAAAATATTTTATTGATATTAATGCAAGAGTGGATGCATCTTCAAAGTTTGCAACAAACAAAAAAAGTGCACTTTTTCCATCGCTAGCTTTATCATGGTTTGCTTCCAAAGAAAAATTTATGTCTTCGATCAAAGCAATAAATAGTTTAAAATTTAGATTGTCTTATGGGAAAATTGGTAGTAACCCAATTTCTCCCTATCAATCCTTAGCGCTAATGACTGGAATCAGATATAATTTTAACGATGAAATTGTAACAGGTTTTTATGAATCAAATTTAGCAAACGATGATTTAACATGGGAAACCACCGATCAGCTTAATTTTGGAATTGATCTTGGTTTATTTGAATCTAAAATCAATTTTACAATTGATGCTTACCATAAGTTAACTCATGATTTATTACAAAATGTTCAATTACCTCCCTCCAACGGATATGCAACTAGAGTTGATAATTTTGGGGAGGTTGAAAATAAAGGAATTGATTTTAATTTAAATACAGATTTAGTATCTACCCAAGATTTTTCTTGGAATTTGAATGCTAACTTTGGATTGAATAAAAACGAGCTTAAAAAGTTAAATTCAAATCTAGATTTTCAGCTTGGTCCCTCTGTTGGTTTTTCTCAAGCCTACCCTATTTTATTTAAAGTCGGCCAACCATTAGGAATTTATTGGGGAGCTGAAACAGATGGTATTTATGCTGATTGGGATGAGGCGATAAACTCAGGAATTTCAGGAGCTGCACCAGGTGAAATTAAATACATTAACCACGACGTAGATTTAGATGAATTTGGGAACCCTGCTGATATACAGGAAATTAACTTTGATGATTATGTAAAAATTGGTGATCCAAATCCGGATTTCACTTTCTCTTTTACCAATAATTTTTCTTACAAAAAATGGGATGCAAGCATTTTATTTACCGGTCAACAAGGAGGAGATATTTTTTGGGTTGATTCCTGGCAATTAAGTGGATTACAAAAAACTACCAATGTTTTGTCATCATCATTTGAAAATTCATGGATTGCACCGATTACATTTGCTGATGGAGCTTATTCTTACGATCCATCCATGGGTAATTTATCGAATGCATCTCATCCAGCTGCTATTCTTGACACTGGTTCACGGGCTATTTCCTCAGACAGGAATATTTTTGATGGCTCATTCTTAAGATTAAAAAATATAAATGTTGGTTATACTTTTGATTTCAGCGGAGGCAAAAATATGCGATTATACTTTTCTGGTCAAAATTTAGTTGTTTGGACAGATTATCCAGGATATGATCCAGAGGTTAGAACATACACGAAAAATCCCCAAAAAAGAGGAGTTGATTTTGGAACTTATCCTGGGACAAAAACATACTTATTAGGATTAAAATTTAATTATTAAAATATGGTTTACAATAGAAAAAACTTTAGGATAGTATTCACGCTAGCGATTTTATTTTTGATAGCATTTTCATGCAGTGATCTAGATGAGCAACCCTTCACGCAGCCTAATACTGAAAACTTTTATCAAAACGAATCTGATGCATTATCTGCTTTGAATGCAGCATATGCAAGACTTAAAAGCGGAAATGGGTATTATAGACAACAATTTTTACCCACCCTATTTGCTTCTTCAGATCAGGGTTTATCTACCTATCTATACAAAGAGTTTAAAATTGGTTCTGTGACTTCAACCAATCAAAGTCTTATTAATCTTTGGAAAGAAATATATCTTGGAATTAGAGAAGCTAATAATGTGATTTCTAAAGTGCCTGAAATTGAAATGGATGAAAATCTAAGAAATAGAATCGTTGGAGAAGCAAAGTTTTTAAGAGCCTTACATTACTTTAATCTGGTTAGAGGATTTGGAGAGGTTCCTTTGAGAACTGTTCCTCTCCAATCTGGGGAAGATGAAGGTCTTCCAGTATCTTCCATTGTAGATATATATGATGTCATTATAGATGACCTCATTTACGCCTCTGAAGAGTGTTGGGCAAGAAATGAATCAGGATTAGAGCTGGGAAGGGCTACCAATACAGCTGCGCATGCACTTCTTGCTAAGGTTTACACTAGAATAGCTTCTTGTAAAAGAACTGCTGAACAAGGTAATGAGGGAAACAGCTTGTATCTTGGTTTTCCAGAATCTTACCAAACATATTATCAATATGCAAAGGAGCAATGTGATGCAGCTTTAAGTGGTAGTGGATACGCACTGAAAACAAATCTCGCTGATTGGGTTACTATTTTTGATGCTGATAATGGAAATAATGAAGAAATGTTATTTGATATTCAAGGATCTTCTCTTTCCGGCCAAGGTACAGCAGTTTCTAATTTGTTTACCCCAAGAAATGCTGGCCTTTCAGGAAGTGGTTTTGGGGGTAACAATAAACTAAAACCTATTTTTATAAATAACAGAATTGACAAGTATGATAATAGATTTCAGTTTTCTATCATAAGAGAATATGCGACTGCAACCCGATTTTTTAATTTAAATCAATATTCAACTGGTTATGTGCCAAGTGATGAAAATGGAAATACTTTCGGAACCCTATGGCAAGTGTGGACAGCGAAATACATTGATACAGAAGCTACAACAGAGTATACAAGTAGACAAAACTGGCATGTGATTCGTCTCGCGGATGTTCATTTGATGAGAGCGGAAGCCATGGCAGAAATTTCCGGCAATCCAGCTGATGCAAATGAAAATGTTAACATCCTTCGTAACAGAGTAGAAATGGAAGATATGGATTACACAGGAATGCCTTTTGATATTTTTAGAGAACAAATTTTAAGAGAACGAGGAGTTGAGCTGTACATGGAGGGACACAGATTCTTTGATCTCACAAGATTTGGTTATTATGATGAGTACTGTAGACTAATATACGGGGACATTGAAGGAGCTAGACAACCTGAAGATTATTTCTGGCCAATTCCTATTACTGAGACTTCAACAAATAGTCAAATTGATTAAAGTTTTTACAAAACAATTCAAAATAAAAAGATCAATATATTTATTGATTTCTTTGGGTTTTGTTTCCAATTTTATCTTTTCAAGTCAAGAAAAAACAAATCCTCCTAATTTTATTTTTATTCTTGCAGATGATCAAGGTTGGAATGGGACATCTGTTAGAATGAACGACACCATACCCTACTCTGCCAGTGATTTTTATGAGACTCCAAACCTTGAAAAATTAGCAAAAAAAGGAATGAAATTTTCAAACGCTTATGGAAGCGCTCCTGTATGTGCTCCTAGCAGATATAGTATTCAATTTGGTCAAACACCAGCAAGATTACAAATGATTCGCGTGGGGATGAATACCAATCACATCGATCATAATAGTTCTAATACGCTCGCAAAGCAAATAAAAAAAACCAATAGTAGCTACAAAGCAGCACATTTTGGAAAATGGGGTATGGATAGTGATCCAAAAACCCTTGGATATGACAAAAGCGATGGGCCAACAAAAAATAAAGATGGTTTTTTTGATTATGATTCTCGTGAATTGCAGTGGGGTAATAATATTAGTGAAGACCCAAAGAAAATATTTAGTATTACTGAAAAAGCAATTGATTTTATAGAAGAAAACGCTCAGAAAAAAACTCCTTTTTATCTTCAGCTTTCCCACTATGCCATTCATTCTAATTTGATGATGACAAAAAAATCTTATGAAAAATATTCAAAAAAGGAAAAAGGAAAGATTCATAACAATATTGGTCTTGCAGCTATGACCGAAAATTTAGATCAAAGCGTTGGTCTAATTATGAAAAAACTAAAAGAATTAGGTATAGAAAATAATACCTACATTATTTACTCATCCGACAACGGCTCGGTTCCAATTATTGTACCCAGAAGATATTACAAGCAATCTTATAATTACCCTCTTTCTAGAGGGAAATGGGATGCGATGGAAGGAGGTATTCGTGTGCCAATGATAATCAGCGGACCTAACATTGAGCCTAATTCTTACAGTGCTACTAATATTTCTTTTTCGGATTTATTGCCCACAATTATTGATATAATTTCCTCGAAAAAAATTAAAGATAAGTCCCTTGACGGGGGTAGTTTTAAGGATATATTATTCGGTAAATCCAAAACAATTAAAAGACCTACAAATGGTTTAATTTTCCATGTGCCTTATGAAAATGGAATTGCTTTGAAAAGAGCACATTCTGCAATTATTCAAGACAATTATAAACTTGTAAAATTTTATGATAATGATGAGATACAATTATTTGATTTGAATACGGATATTTATGAAGAAAATGATCTCTATCAAAAAAAAGGTAAAATAGCTAAAAGACTGGAAACTTCTTTAATGAACTATTTATCCGGAGTGAAAGCACCAAAATGGCAACCTGGTATTACTTGGAAATTTAATACATTAAAAAAAATTAACTCTTTTCACTAATTTACTTGATTTTCTTTAACATTTTTTCAGTTTCATTATTAATCTTTTAAATCATAAAAAAATAAAATTATTTATTCTTGTGTAATTGATAAAAATTACTATCTTGACAAGCTATTTATTTTTTTAATGAATAAATTCTACATTTTATTTTTTTCTTTAGCGTTTTCGTTCAGTGTTTTTGCACAGGACGGAGTACAGGAAAGAGCAAAAAAAATTGCAGATGAGATGACCATGGTTATGTCTTTAGATGATGTATTATCAGAAAAGGTATACATGATTCAACTCAAAAGGTTCATCGATGCTCAAGGAATTCGTAAAACATACAGTGAGGATAAAGAGCAGATGCGATTAGAATTAAAAAAACTCTATAATCGATTATGGGGTAAATTAAAAGGTGTTCTTGGTGATGAAAGAATGAAACTTTGGAAAGAACACAAAAGAAATATCTAGAAATTTATAATTATAAATATTAATCAAATTAAAATAAATGATGAAAACTACTCAATTTTTAACTAACATAAAATTTTGGCAGAGCTCATTAGTAGCGCTGCTTTTTTTATTTAGTTTTACAGTAAATTCTCAGAGTGTTGGTGACGATCTTATGGCCGCTTCCAATGGTGCATTATCTACTACAAGTGATGATGCAGTGAATGGTGTTGATGGTCAAGGTGGTGGTTGTGTTCCTTGTGGATGGTCTGGTGCGGCTGGTGTAAACTATGCCCCCACTACCGGAGGACATGGCCCAGTACACTCAGGAGATAGAATGTGGAAAACATTTGCTGGTAATGGTGGTAACGGTGAATTTGTAAATCAAGTATTTACAGATATTGCTGCTGGAACCTATACCCTAACGTTTTACCACAGATGGACCAATGCTGGTAATTTAGATTACTCTGCAGGACCTGGTCCTCAAGTAACTTTTAAAAAATCCGATGGAGATTCTGGATGGCTAGATGGCTATGCAGCTGAAGTTCCTCAAGGAAATATCGGCGCTAATGCTGAGTGGACAGCAAATGTTCACACCATTGAGGTTGCTGAAGCAGGAACCTACAGAATGCAGGTTTATAAAAACGGTGGTACTGGTGCAAGTCCAAACCCTATGAATGGATGTTTGCACCTAGACACGTTTAGTCTTGTTTACGATGCTGCTCCTGCAACTCCAGCAGACTGTGTTATTAGTGTCACATACACTCCTGCAAGTTGGGCAGGTGAAAACATTTTTAGTATCACCGCTGGTGGCGTAGAAGTTGTCTCTGGTGCTGGTCCTAATGCTCAAAGTTTTGAATTTGAGCTAATGTATGGTGATACTTATACTATCAATTTAATTGATACTTTTGGTGATGGTTGGAATGGTGGAATATTAACTGTCGATGGTGTAGATTACACAATTGCCAGTGGAGATTCAGCTACATATGAGGGGTCTTGTTCTCCTCCTCAACCAGAATTAGCAATTCAAGGTATTGCAGATTTAGATATTCCTAGTAGTGCTGGTAAATTTGTTCATTTAGTAGCTACGGGAGATATTGCTGACCTTTCCGCTTATGGTTTAGGTTCTGCAAATAATGGTGGTGGTACTGATGGAGAAGAGTGGAGTTTCCCTGAAGGACTTTCTGCTTCCTCTGGTGATCACATATTATTATATAGAGATCTAGATGTGGTAAATGCTTACATGGATGCGTCGAATACTTTCGACCTATTATTAGAAGCACCAAGTGGTAGTACATCACCTGTTAGTAGTAACGGTAATGATGCTCTTGAACTATTTTGGAATGGCGCGGTAGTTGAGACATTTGGTGATATTGAATTTGAAGGTGGATCAAGTAATTATGATCACCCTTGGGCATTCAATGATTCATGGGCATACAAAGTTGACGGCGTATGGACTTATGGTGGACCAAACTGTTCAGATGATGAATGGGATAACGGACCTATATCAGCTTGTGATTCAAGTTGTCCTTATCCGTTTAACTTAGATGCATGTCCGCTTGTAGCTGACTGTATTTACACTGTCATACTTGAAGACTCATATGGAGATGGTTGGACTGGAAACACTCTTGACTTTGTAGTTAGTGGACCTGATGGGGTTACTACTACTGAATTAACCTTGGAATCTGGTAATTTTATTTCTTTTGAGTTCGGTGCTGATTTTGGAGATATAGTTTATGTTCAATATAATGAACTGGGAAGCTGGCCAACTGAAAATTCTTTCCAACTTATTCAAGATGGTACAATATTATTCGAGGGTGACCTT
>CABZIT010000001.1 GCA_902525795.1 uncultured Bacteroidota bacterium | reverse complement strand
CGAGAATCATTAAAGTTTATGGAATGAAAAAGCTAATACTATTACTATTTATTCCATTAACAATTACACTTAATAGTTGTGCAAATTTATATTCAATTCAAGATGCAAATTCAAACACAAATGGTTGGATAGAAATTAAAGTATTACCTTCTGAATTATTTAAAAATGGAGAAGCTTTCTTTCAAGGTCAACTTAGAGACGGCTCCACATTCTCTATTTTTTTCAGAGGATTCAATTGATCTTGACTCTGGTTATTATTATAATATTTTAATGAAAGATTTAGGTTGGACTTATAATGGAGAAAAATGGCAGGATAGTTCAGGCTTTGCTCTTTCAATTAAATATGGAGCTCTATATGTACATCCTGTAAAACGTGTTGCTGTTTATATCTACCCTCAAAGAGAATATTCGGCTTATAAAGTAAAAATTACGAAAAATAATATTGAATATTAATTATATCAAAAAGCTAAAGAGTGCCAAATGAGTTGCCATATAGTTGCCACTTTTTATTAGGACTGCCATATAACTGCCAAAAAATTGTACCTTTAACTTGTAACTATTGAAAAAAGAAACCTCCGATTTCTCGAAGGCTTTATTCTGTGTAGTGTAGCGGTTTCGCTTGCTCCCCCTCTTGGGCTCGAACCAAGGACCCTCTGATTAACAGTCAGATGCTCTAACCAACTGAGCTAAGGAGGAATTTATTAAGTGTGGGCAAATATATATATAATTTTTAAAATTTGATTTTATTTGTGAAGCTAAACTTTTAAATTAGAATATTAAATAGTTTGTATATATCATTACCGTTTGCAAAAATGACTAATGTCATGAGAATTATAAAACCTATAATTTGAACCGTCTGAAGAAATTTGTCTGATGGTTTTCTCCCAGAAATCATTTCATAAATCAAAAACATTGCATGACCTCCATCTAATGCAGGAATTGGCAGCAAATTTAAAACTCCCAACATCACAGATAATATGGCTGTTGTATTCCAGAATGCCCCCCAATCCCATGACGGCGGGAAAATATTACCAATTGCAAGAAAACCTCCTAAACCCTTATACGCCCCAGTGCTAGGATTAAAAATTGCTATAAATTGTTCTAAATAAAACCCAAAAAATGACACAAAGTTATTTACCCCAACTTCAATACTTTCAAAAAAAGAATATTGGATAGTTGAAACCTCAAGTAATCCTAGATTTATATTATCTGCTATTGATGCTCCGTGCATAATTCCCAATTTTCCCTCTTCATCAACATTCAAGGTTTTTTGTATTGTAAAAGACCCACGTAATAACTCTACCTCAATAGTTGTGTTTCTGTTTTCTGATAAGATAGGAATTAATTCATCTACATAATTGATTTTTTTATCATTAATTGAAGTTATAATATCACCTTTTTGAATATCATATGTTTTATTTAGGGAGCCATCCAAAACCTCCTGAATTACAAATGGCATTCTTAGCTCAAATGTTGTAGTGTTCTCTTGAGATGAAAGCCTACCAAGAAAATCCTTGGGTAGAGATATTTCTAGAAATTCTCCACTTCTTTCAATTTCATAAACCGATGCACTAACAATAGATTTTCTTAACTCTGAGTATGTCAAAAGCTCTTTGTTATCTACACTAATTATTCTATCTCCAGTCTTGAATCCAATTTCGTTTAATATTGGGTTTTCAATTAAAAACCCATCTTTAATTGAGCTAAGTGGTATTGAGGTTTTCCCATAATTATAAGCTAATCCAATATAAATGACAACAGCTAGGATAAAGTTTACAGTAACTCCACCTAACATTATAACTAGTCTTTGCCATGATGGTTTAGTTCTAAATTCCCACGGTTTTGGATCCTCTCTCATTTGTTCTGTATCCATACTTTCATCTATCATGCCTGCAATTTTCACATAACCTCCAAGAGGTAGCCACCCTATTCCATAAACCGTTTCGCCAATTTTCTTCTTAAAAAGAGAAAACTTTACATCAAAAAATAAATAAAACTTTTCAACTTTGATTTTGAAAAACTTTGCTGGTAAATAATGGCCTAACTCGTGAAGGACAATTATTAAAGAAAGGCTTAAAAAGAATTGTATGGTTTTAATAAAAATTTCCATATAAATTTTTAAAACGATATAGCTGACAAAAGTAGTCTAATAAAAATTAATTAAAAATATCTTCCTAAATTATTTTACCCAAAGGGATTTGTAAATATAGCTTTCAAAATTATCTAAACGAACAATATATTTCCCCTTAGTCAAAGTTGAAATTTTAATAGTATCTGAGTATGGGATTTTTAATATTTTTTGACCATTAACATTATAGATAACTATCTGATTTATTACAAGATTTTCGGGTTTAATTATTCTAAATTCATTTGATGCTGGTATTGGATAAATACTTACTTTCTCATGAATTAAATCCGTGTTTAAACCTAATGTGACAAGATTGTTTTTTGAGATTATATCATTAAAAGGGTCAAATTCTATGCTTTCTACATCAAAAGAAACAGGAAATGAAAAGAATTGATCATCTTGTGTTAAAATAAAGTTTATTACAGACTCCTCATTATCAGAGCCAATTAATTTGAGAGTTATTGGTCCTTCAAAGAAATCTACAGATGAATGACTTTGTGATTGTGAAACTTCTAGATTAAGATTTCCTTGAGAATTATGACTCCAATTAATTTGATATGAAGGATAACCCTCCCCGTATATCCAATCGTCAAAAAACTCAGTAACATCCTCTGCTGTTGATTCTTCAATAATACTTTTCAAATCATCAGTTTTTGCATAACTATATGATAAATCTTCATCTGAAAGATAGTCTCTTAATGATTGGAAAAAAGGTTCATCTCCTAATTTTTTTCTCAACATATGTAAAACCATTGCTCCCTTGCTGTAGGAAAGCCTGCTACTAAAAACTCTTGCTACCGTAGTATCATTATTTGAAATATATACTGAACCTGAAGGTTGCGCAGTGATTGAATTAATCCTAGATTGTTTCCAGCTTGTAAATGCATTCTCTGTTTCAAAATTCTCAACAACTAGGCCAGATAAATATGTAGCAAAGCCTTCATTTAACCAAATATCTTTCCAACTTCCGCAAGTAATTTTATTTCCAAACCACTGGTGAGCTAGCTCATGAGCAATAAGTGAAGAGCTAAAATTTCCCATAAAAGATACAGTTGTATGCTCCATTCCTCCACCCCATCCAAATTGTGCATGACCATATTTTTCATCGGAAAAAGGATATTCTTCAAAAAGGTCAGAAAACAGATTCATGATGTCTACAGTTATTTCAGTATTATTAGTTGCGTATTCTACTGACTCGGGATAAACATAGTTTACAATTTCAAATGGATTACCATTATTTTGAACCGTGTGGCTATAAACTTCATAATTAGTAATGGCAATGGCAATTAAATACGCCGGAATTGGATATTTATGTTGGAAATGTGTTGTTTTATTCTCACCTATATATTGCTGATTTTTTTCTAATCCATTAGAAACAGAAACATATTCATCTCCATTTGGGTCTAATATTGGAGTTGTAATAAAAACATCAATTGAGTCAATTTTATCATCCAGCGATTGTTTGCATGGCCACCAACCTTTAGCCCCATAAGGCTCTGAAAGTGTCCACATAATTGGAGAACCATTATGCTCGGAAACCTCATATGATCCAAATCCTGAACTAACTGGGTTTCCATAATATGATACTTTGACAGAATCCATTTCTCCTTCTGATATTGTTTGGTCTAAATCAATGAAAAGACTATCATTTTGATGTAAAAAAGATAATTCAATGTTATTAGATAATTTAATTATCTCAGTAACAGTCATATTGTCTGAAAGATCAAAAATCATTTCGTCCATATTTTCATTTGCTAGGAAAGTACTTGAAATCTCACCCGAAATAGAAGTTTGTGAAGGATCTATATTTAGTTCTAATTTATGATACTTCAAATCATAACTTGATATCTGCGTATTTGAAATAGTTTTAAATTTTTTTGTTGCAATTTTTGACTCAATTTCAGCAATGGACTCAACAGACCCTATTTGACAAAACAAATGGTTTGTAAAAGCAAATAATATAATTAAATATTTATGCACAAATAAAAATTTTTCTAAATGTAATAATTAAAAAGCGAATCTATTGTATTTTTGCAATTCACAAAAAATAAGATTTGAAATTATTTAGAAAAAAAGATTTATTGGTTTATCTGGCTGGGTTCATGTTCGCATTAATCTCTGTCTCTATATTTTATTTGATATTAAAGCCTCAAAAAATTCTTCCAATATTTCAACCTGCAACAGTAAACATGAAACTTGTTGATTCATCCATTCAATATGTTTCAAAATATCACAAAATATCCCCCTTTTCATTGATAAATCAAAATGGAGATACTATTACTGAACAGTTTTACAATGGGAAAATTTATGTAGCTGACTTCTTTTTTACAACTTGCCAAGATATATGTCCAATAATGACAAGAAATATGCATATTCTGCAAGAAAAATTAAAAGATGATGAGGAAGTTTTATTATTATCTCACACTGTTATGCCTGATGTAGACAATGTTGAAACCTTGAAAAAATATTCAATGGATTATAATGTTGATGATAATAAATGGAATTTGGTTACTGGGGATAAAAAACAAATCTATAATCTAGCAAGAAAATCATACCTTGCTGCTGAGGATGTTGAGTTTAGAAAATATGATTTGATACACACCGAAAATTTTGTTCTTATTGATAGAGAAAGTCAAATAAGGGGCTTTTATGATGGAACAAAAATTGATGAAATCAGTTTATTACTAGATGATTTAGAAATTTTGAAAAACTCATATAAATGAAAAAAATTGTACTCTTTTTATTGATTTTAAATTTAAACTTTTCCTTTTCTCAAGAGTTGATAATTGGGGAAGAAACAGTGGACCCAGGCATTGTATTTATTTTTGAAGGAGCTGTAAAAGATCATGTTATGCCCAAGGGCATGCACTTGAAAGAAGCACAAACAAATATTCACATTGAAGCTCGTGTGAACTGGGATACAAAAAATATTCCCAATGGGACACCTGCCGGTGGATTTGTTGCATATCTGCATATTACAGCAAAAGTTACAAATGAAAAAACGGGAATAAGTACTTTTATTGATTTATTACCACACATAAATCTTGTAGATAATTACCATTATGCGAGAAATATTTCACTACCTGGAAATAATGATGATTTATATTTAGTTGAGTTCAATGTTTTACCGCCAACTCATATAGAATTATCCCTTCACAAAGACTGGCTGGATAATTATGGGAAAGAATTAATGAAAAATCAATATTTCAAATATAAAAATGTAGATTTTCAAGAAATTGCAAATAGATCAAGAAGGTAAACTATCCTAGGGCAACATCCAGGCACATCATTACAATAAATCCTGCAATTAATCCCATTGTTGCAATATCCGCATTACCTCCACTTTGACTCTCAGGAATCACCTCCTCAACTACAATGAAGATCATTGCACCTGCGGCAAAAGCCAATGCGTAAGGCAAAATTGGGTATACGGAGATTACAATAGCTGCTCCAATAACTGCAAATACTGGCTCTACAATCGCTGAAAGCTGACCCCATTGCCATGATTTAAATCTACTAAATCCTGCTCTTCTCATTGGCATAGAAACTGCAAAACCTTCTGGAGCATTTTGCAACCCCATTCCAATAGCAAGAGCAATAGCTCCACCTAATGTTATACCCAAATCCATTCCTTGGGCAAGAGCTCCAAAAGCAACGCCAACGGCTAAGCCTTCAGGAATATTGTGTATTGCAATTGCTAAAACTAACAGCTCTGTTTTTTTTAAATCGGTTTTTGGTCCCTCTGCCTGCTCAATTTTCTGGAAAAGATGCAAGTGCGGTATTTTTTTATCAAGGAAATAAATAAAAAAAGCTCCCAAGAAAAACCCAATTGCTGGAGGTAAAAATGATGGTAAAGTAGTCAATCCTAACTCATGTTGTTTTTCAACAGCATTAATGGCAGGTGACAATAAAGACCAAAAGCTTGCTGCAATCATAACCCCACCCGTAAATCCAAGTGCAGCATCTAGAAATTTTCTATTGGTGGACTTAAAGAAAAATACTAATGAAGCTCCAAGGGCAGTAAGAATCCAAGTGAATAAACCAGCACAAAGAGCTTGTAAAATCGGATTTTCTAGGTAGATGAAAAAACCCTCTAAGAGACTTACTATTTTTTCCATAGTTTCTGTTGCGAAAATAATAAAACTAATATCATTATTTACTAAAAGATTATATATTTGCCCTAATTTATAATCATTTTAAATATGTATCCAGAAGAAATAATTAAACCGATGCGTGAGCAACTAACCAATGAAGGTTTCAGTGAACTAAAATCAACAAATGATGTTAATAATATGATATCGAATAAAGGAACTACTCTTGTTGTAGTTAATTCAGTTTGTGGTTGTGCAGCGGCAAATGCTAGACCTGGAGCAATTTCTAGTCTTCTAAATGAAAAAAAACCAAACTACTTAACAACAGTTTTTGCTGGTGTTGACAGAGAAGCTGTAGAAAAAGTAAGATATTACCTGGCTCCATTTCCACCAAGTTCTCCCGCTATAGCACTTTTTAAAGACGGGGAGTTGGTTCACATGCTTGAGAGACATCACATTGAGGGAAGATCAGCAGAAGCAATATCTCAAAATCTTGTAGGTGCGTACAATGAATTTTGTTAAGTAAAAAAATATTTTTTACTTAAAATTGGGTTTTCTTTTTTCTAAAAATGCTGAAGTACCCTCTTTAAAATCATCAGAATCAAAACATTTTGAAAAATTAAGAATTTCATCAGAGAAATTACTGAACCCTTCTTTGTAGTTAGAGTTTAATGAATTAATTGCATGTTTAATTGCATTAGGGGAATTTAATATTATCTTATTTGCAAGACTGTTGCAGAAATCAGTTAATTTCTCTTTTTTCACCACATAGTTAATAAGACCAAAAGATTTTGCCTCCTCAGCATTAATCATTCTTCCAGTAATTATCATCTCCATCGCTCTTCCCTTACCAATCAGTAGTGGTAATCTCTTCGTTCCTCCGAATCCTGGAATAATTCCTAATGAAACTTCAGGTAGTCCCATCCTTGAGTCATCAGACGCAACTCTGATATGACATGCCATTGCCAACTCAAGTCCTCCACCAAGAGCATATCCATTGATCATTGCAATTATTGGTTTGGTGGAATTCTCAATAAGCTCGAATAAGAACTTATTCCCATTTTCAGAAAAATCATATGCATCGCTTGCATTATAATCTAAGAATTCTTTAATGTCAGCACCTGCAATAAATGCTTTGTCGCCAACGCCAGTAATAATTATGCATTTAGTATTTTCATTTAAAACATTTAATTTAACTGCATTCGCTATTTCTTCGA
Organism: uncultured Bacteroidota bacterium; assembly: GCA_902525795.1. Classification (GTDB taxonomy): domain Bacteria; phylum Bacteroidota; class Bacteroidia; order Flavobacteriales; family Flavobacteriaceae; genus MED-G13. Next base: position 83,287 of record CABZIT010000001.1, on the reverse strand, counting down.
ATGTTTTGATATTTAAAGCATTTAGTTTTTTCGGTCGATTAATCGAAATGGTTGTAATATTATTTTCTGTTTTAATAAGTAAATTTTCAAATTTCATAGTTTATTCTTTTGGAAATTTAACTTCAAAAGTAGTTCCTTTATTTTTCTTGGACTTAAATGAAATTGATCCATTATAAGCTTCTAATATACTTTTTATCATTGATAACCCTAACCCCATCCCACTTGATTTAGTTGTAAAATTTGGTTCGAAAATCTTTTCAGTATCAGACTTAGAAATTCCGTAACCATTGTCTGAGATCATTATTACCACCTGTTTATCATCATAACTTGTGCTTACTTTAATTTCGGGAATTGTATTTTCAGGAATTGCTTGAAATGCATTCTTCAATAGGTTGGTGATAATCCTAATTAGTTGGGTTCTATCAAAGCTGGCTTCTATTACTTTGTCTTGAAATTCAAATTTTATAAAATCTCTATTAAAAATATCTAATGCTAAATCAACTATTTGAACAACATTTAATTTCTCTTTTTTTGGCGTAGGCATTTCAGCAAAATCAGAAAAAGCTGTTGCTATTGAACTCATTGTATCAATTTGTTGAATTAAAGAACTGGAAAATTCTTTAATTTTTTCTTTGCTAAATTTTTCTCCCTTACTATACGACCTTTCAAAAGTTTGAATACTTAATCTCATTGGAGTTAGTGGATTTTTAATCTCATGGGCTACCTGTTTTGCCATTTCTCTCCATGCTGTCTCTCTTTCACTTTTAGCTAGTTTTACGGCGCTTGATTTAAGCTTATCAATCATTGTATTATAAGATTCTACAAGTGCAACGACTTCTTTAGGCGTATTATCGTTTTCTATTTTTATATTTTTATCGGTAAGACGTGTTTGTTTGATTGTTTTCCCAATTGCATCAAGAGATTTTGTAACAAAGCTTGATATGAAAAAGGCTATTACAAATGCCACCAAAATCATATTTCCGTGTACAAAACCAAGCCTAATTAAAAAACTGCTTCTTTCCTCTTTACTAGTGGTGTCATCAGCAAAATATGGAATATAAATAATTCCCAGAGGTTTATTTTCTAATGATAAAACTAAGTTATATGAAGGTTTGAAATAGCTGTTATTTTTTTCCTCCTGCATGTATCTATTAGATGAGTTTTTAGAAAAAAAGTTGAGAATATTTTTATTTAACTCTGTTTTTCCTGGGATTCCCTTGACAGCAGTTGAGCTTTTAATTAATACACCATCTAAACTGTAAAGCTCAAATTCCATATTGTGGACATCTGCCATTTCCATGACTGTTGAATCAGATAAAGATTCTAAAGTTGAGTCTAATGATTTTTTGACTTCATACTGAATATCAGCCAACAAATTTTTCTCTTTTCTCTCAAGTCTATCTTCATGATACTCAGAGTTTTGTTTATTAAACTGATACAAGGTAACCCCTGCAATCATAATGGATTCTACAACAACAAATACCATCATATAGAAGAAGATTCTTGAGCTTAGGGAAACTTTATTTTCTTTAGATTTTTTCAAAATAAAAATTATTTTAATGCACAATAAAATTAATGATTATTTATTTTCCTATTTGATTTAATCTGCTAAATCGAAAAAATAAAGGCTTTATAATTACTATATTTACAAAAAAAATTTAATTGTGAAAAAAGGGTTCAAGTGGGCAATAGGAATAATTATATTTTTAATCTTTTTGGTATATACATTCCAAGTTGAGTATATTTTCAAGGGCATTAGAACGGTTTGGTTGACCGGAAATAATACAGCATTTATTTCAGATTATAAATACTTTGACAATAGAGAAATTATAGCCTCTAATCCTCAGCCCTGGCTGATACATAAACAATACAACCAAATTGAGGCATCTAAAAAGCTGAAAGAGATTAATAAAAAAAGAAAAACAAAATCATTTTTAGTGATTAAAAATGACAGTATAGTTTTTGAAAAGTATTACGATGGTTACTCCGACTCAAGTATTTCTAATTCTTTCTCAGTTACTAAAAGTATTGTTGTGAGTATGCTTTGGAAAGCAATAATGCTTGGAGATATCAAAGGAATTGATCAGCCTGTTAGCGACTTTTTTGATGAATATAAAGTTGGGCTGGCATCTAAGTTAACAGTTGGCAATTTAGCTTCTATGTCCTCAGGAATGGATTGGAGTGAAGAGTACTATACTCCCATTAATGTTACTGCTGAAAGTTATTTTACCAAAGACCTTAGACCATTAATGTTAAATAGAAAAATAGTAAATGAGCCTGGAAAATCATTTAAATATTTAAGTGGAGACACACAGCTATTGGGAATGGTAATTGAAAAGGCAACAAATTCAACTTTAAGTGATTTTTTAGAAAAACATTTTTGGAATCCAATGGGTGCTGAAAATAATGCACTTTGGCAAATTGATAGCAAAGAAAATGGAATGGAAAAGGCGTATTGCTGCTTTTCAGCTACAGCCAGGGATTTTGCCAGATTTGGAAAGCTTTATATTAATAAAGGAATGTGGGATGAAGCCAAAATACTAGATTCCATGTATGTAAATTTATCTCTAAAGCCCGTTTTTGAAAATAGCACAGATTATGGGTATGGTTGGTGGTTATATGAGTTTGAAGATAAAAAAGTCTTTACAATGAATGGACACAGAGGCCAATTTGTTATTTCTTTTCCTGATGAAAATATAATTATCGTAAGGCAAGGGGAAAATATTGATAAAGTTGAAGATGGTAAAGGTACTAGCGATATTAAACATTACATGTCAGAAGGTTACAAAATTGCTTCTTCAATAAATTAATTCTTGAAAGTAAAAACCCCAATATTAGAATTAAAAAATCTGAGTATTCGCCTCAAAAAAAACCCTTCAAAAAAAATAGTTGACAATATTTCATTCAAGCTTTTTGAGAATGAAATATTTGGTATTATTGGAGAGTCAGGAAGCGGGAAAACCCTTATTTCAATGAGCATATTAAAGTTGTTAAACATGAACGACTTTTTAATTTCTGGAAATATTCAATTCGAAGGGGAAAATTTATTGGGAATTGAAAGAAGTAATATCAGGAATATTCGTGGTAATAAGATTGCTATGGTTTTCCAGGAGCCTATGACAGCTTTGAATCCAACCATGAAAATAGGGAAACAAATTATTGAAAGCTATAAAACACATTTTTCCAATAATTTAATTGAGATTGAAAATAAAATTAATTTTCTTTTAAACAAAACAGGCTTAAATGCTGTAAACAACCTTAACGAAAAATATCCTCATGAAATTTCTGGAGGACAACAACAAAGAGTAATGTTAATCATGGCCCTTTCGTGTAGCCCAAAAATTTTAATTGCAGATGAGCCCACAACAGCACTTGATGTTACAATTCAAAAAGAGATTATTCTGATATTAAAGGAGCTCCAAAAAACTGAAAAGCTTTCTATAATATTTATTTCTCATGATTTAAGTTTAGTAAAAAAGTTTACCGAGAGGCTGTTGATTTTAAAAAAAGGAAGGATTATTGAGCAAGGAAAAAATAAATTAATATTCAAATCTCCAAAAGAAAAATATACTAAAGAATTAATATCCCTCCACTCTAAAAACATTAAAATAAAGTTTTCTGATGATAAAAATCAAAAAATATTATCAGTCAAAAACTTATATAAATATTATTCAACATCGAAAAGTTTATTTTCTGCTAAAAATGATTTCTGTGCACTTAAAAATCTAAATTTTGATGTCTTTGAAGGAGAAACTTTAGGGGTAATTGGAGAGTCTGGAAGTGGTAAAAGCACTCTTTCAAATATTTTATTAAAAATATGTGATATTGATCACGGAAATGTATATTATAAAGAGAATGAAATTTCTAAACTGAATGGAAAAAAGTTAGATGAATTTAGAAATCAAGTTCAGGCAATTTTTCAAGACCCATCTGCCTCATTAAATCCAAATCAAACTGTGGAAAAGATTTTATCTGAGGGCATTTATTATCATAAGATTTTAGAATCAAAAAATGAAATAAAGTCTAGAGTAACTGAGCTTCTTGACAATGTAAACTTAGATGAAAGTTACTTAGACAGATATCCTCACCAGCTTTCAGGTGGACAAAAACAAAGACTTTGTATCGCTAGAGCAATTAGTTTAAATCCTAAATTAATAATTTGTGATGAAGCTGTCTCAGCATTGGACATATCTACTCAAAATACAATCATCACGCTTTTAAATAAACTAAAAAAACAGCTAAAATTAAGCTATCTTTTTATTACACATGATCTTTCAGTAGCTAGGCTTATCGCAGATAGAATATTGGTTTTAAAAAAGGGAGAAATAGTAGAACTTAATACTGCCGAAAAAATTTTCAAAAGCCCAAAAAATAGCTATACAAAAAAACTTATTTCAGCGCTGAGTTTTTAATTCCGATTTAAAAATCAATATCCTGAATTTCTTGATCTGTGGTTTTTCCAGTGCCAGTACTATCAATCACAAACTTATTACAGTCTAGCTCTATATTCAAAATCTGAGGTTTTTCAAATGGCTCTTTTGAAATCATAAGTGTTGTGTCAAGATAAATATTTCTCATATAATTTGCCCATATTGGTAAGGCCATTGTTGCCCCTTGTCCGTATGCAATATCTTCAAAGTGTATTGCTCTATCTTCAGCTCCAACCCATACGCCGGTAACCAAATTAGGAACCATTCCAATAAACCATCCATCGCTTTGATTTTGAGTTGTACCGGTTTTACCAGCGATAGGGTTTTTAAATTCATAGGGGTAGCCAGTAACAACTTTTTGGTATGCTCTGTTATAGTCATCTGCACCAACTGTTCTGAGCCTTGTCCCTGATCCAGCAGTAGTCACGCCTTCTAATAAATTTACAGTTACATATGCTGCTTCCTCACTCAAAACATCTTTTATTTCAGGATTCGATTGAAAAAGAATTGTTCCATTTTTATCTTCAATTTTTTCGATAAAAGACGGCTTAGTATAAACGCCTTTATTAGCAAAAGTTGAATATGCTGCTACCATTTCATAAACACTTAAGTCGGGGGTTCCTAGAGCTATTGAAGGTACTGGAAAAATTTTCTGCTCAATCCCTAAGTCTTTGGCAAGGTTTGCAACAATTCTTGGCCCAATTTTATCGATTAACCTTGCTGTTACAGTATTTATAGAATTCGCAAGGGCATTTTTTAAAGTTCTTGTTTTCCCATACTTATCACCTGAGTTTTTGGGACACCATTTTTCAATATTACCAAATTTATTTTTTTCGACACAAAACTGGCTGTCTGGAAAAGTGTCACACGGCGATAGTTTTAATTGATCGATTGCTGCTGCATAAACAAAGGGTTTAAAAGTAGAGCCAATTTGACGCTTTCCTTTTTTTACCATGTCATATTGGAAATGCCTATAATTCATGCCTCCTACCCATGCCTTAATTTTTCCATTTCTTGGGTCCATTGACATCATCCCAGGCCTAAAAAAAGACTTATAGTATTTCATTGAATCTATAGGTGTCATAATAGTGTCTATTTCTCCATCCCATGAAAAAATTGACATCTTCACCGGCTCGTAAAAAGATTCTTTAATTTCTTCTTCATCTTTGCGTAAATCATATTTCATTTTTCTCCACCTTTCAGATCTTTTCATAGAAAGCCTTAGAATTGTATCAACCGCTCCAATAGTCAAATCTCGAAAGGGGGCGATAGAGTCATCAACTAATTTGTTTTGTTCAAAAAATTCCTTTTGCAACCTTGGCATATGCTGGCCTATGGCTTCCTCAGCAATTTTTTGCATCTCATAGTTTATAGTTGTGTAAATTTTTAAGCCGTCTGTATTTAAATTATATTTAGAACCATCAGGCTTTCTATTTTCATTGGAATTTACCCAACTTTTCATGTAAGATCTCAGAAACTCCCTAAAATAAGTTGCAAGCCCCTCACGGTGAGACTCAGGGGTATAGCTTAAATTCAAAGGTTGCATTTTTAATGAATCAACTATTTCTTCACGCAAATAATTGTATTTTTTCATCTGATTTAACACAACATTTCTTCTGTTTTTTACACCAACCGGGTTTCTGCGGGGTCGTGGATTATACAGAGAGGAGTTTTTAAGCATACCTACCAAAATTGCTGACTCATTTAAGTCAAGATCAATTGGCTCTTTCCCAAAATAAATCCTTGCGGCACTCCTAATGCCATCAGCATTATTATTAAAATCATATATATTTAAGTATTGAGCAATAATTTCATCTTTGGTATATTGTCTCTCCAAACGAACAGCAATAATGTACTCTTTGATTTTTTGAGAAATCCTCTCAACCATATCTCTTGATCCTTCGCCAGTGAATAATTGTTTAGCCAGCTGCTGGGTGATTGTACTGCCTCCCCCGTCTTTACCAAATTTTATAATTGCACCAAATGTCCTTTTAAAATCAATACCACTATGTGAATAAAATCTTATATCCTCTGTAGCTATTAAAGCATCAACAAGGTGGCTGGGTAGTTCTTCAAATGTAACAGGTGTTCTATTATCATTGAAGTAATATTTTCCTAATGTTTTATTGTCCGATGAAATAACCTCAGATGCTAACTTAGTTTTTGGATTCTCCAATACTTCTAAGTCTGGCATTTCACCAAAACCTCCAACCGAGGCAAAATAGAAAAGTCCAAAAACAATAAATATTGGTGTTGTAACTATAAACCAGAGGATGAAAGTGTAAAATCTAAATCTTTTGCTTTTTGACATTATCTTTGTTTTTCCAACTTGTATCCTACATCTAACACTCCTTCTAGCCTTTCAACTCCAACCGTTTCGTCTGCATTTCTCATGGCATGCTCAACATTAATAAAATAATTTTCTTTTGGTATGAGTTGAATACCCTTTTTATGAAGTAAACTTAGTTCATATATATTAATCATTTTAGAGCCAAAAAATTTTCCGAAATTATCTGCAACTTTATACTCAATAGTATCCTTTGAGATTATTCCATTTGAATTAGTAACTGTGATTATAACAAAAATATTATTATATCTGTATTTTTGATTAACTCTTAGCATCAAATAAGAGCTGGTTAGCATTGATTTATCCCCATTTGGAAAGGAAAAATGTTGTACTGAATCTTTTAGCCAGCCCCCATTTAGTGAATTGTATTTAATGTAAAGAGGGTTGGATTCACATGAAACAATACAACTAAATATCAAGTAAATTAATATACTTCGCATCGATTAATTAATTCGTGAAACTTTTGTGGTGCGGCCTTTTTTAAAAATATCATATTTTGTTTTTTTGCCCTTTCTTAATGCTTTTTGCTCATTAATTGGTTTGCCATAAACTTCCTTACATCCATAAGAACAACAATTATCCATAAGTTCTTTACAATTCTCACATTGGATGAATAATAAATGGCAAGCATCGTTGGCGCAATTTGTATGAATATCAAAAGGGGTACCACATTGGTGGCAATTGGCAATAACTTGCTTGCTAACATCTTCAGCCATTCTATTATCAAAAACAAAGTTTTTTCCGATAAAATTATTTTCTAATCCTAGTTTTTTTACTTGTTTCGCATACTCTATAATTCCGCCTTCAAGTTGGTAAACATTTTGGTAACCTTTATGTTTGAAATAAGCACTTGCTTTTTCGCATCTTATCCCCCCTGTACAATACATTAAAAATTTCTTGTTTTTTTTGTTCTTGAGAACATCTCTTTCAATTATATTTAATGAGTCTCTAAAAGAGTCTACGTCAGGACATACGGCGTTTTTAAAATGTCCTATTTCACTTTCATAATGATTTCTCATGTCCAAAATAATGGAGTTTTTATCTTTCATGAGTTTGTTAAACTCTTTGGCATTTACATGTTTCCCTTTTTTAGTCACATCAAAAGAGCTATCATTTAATCCATCTGCAACAATTTTATCTTTGACCTTAATTTTTAGCTTCAGAAAAGACTTCAAGTTGTGTTGTAAAGCTATGTTAATGCGCACACCCTTTAAAAAGGAAATTTTTATCAAATGATTTGAAAATATTTTTAAATTTTTCTTGGGTAATGAAAGTTGGGCATTTATCCCTTCGTTTGCAATATAAATTCTCCCCAAAACATCAATGCTATCCCAAAAAATGAAAAGATCATCTCTAAATTTTGCTGGATTTTTTATACTTGCATATTTATAAAATGACAATGTAATTCTATCTAAATTCGAAGCCTCTAAAATTTTCTCTCTTTCATCAGCGCTAAGTTTATTGTACAGTTGCATGCTATACTATTTTAATTAATAACAAAAGTAGATAAAAAAGATAAAAATCATCCTTTCTTATATTGTATTGTCTTAAAAGATGTCATAAATTAGTAACGAAAATTAACTACTATGGGGAACGAAAAAGAAGACAAACTTAAAGCCTTAAAATTAACACTTGACAAGCTAGATAAAACATACGGAAAAGGAACCGTAATGAAAATGGGTGACAGCCCAGATGAAAATGTTGAAGCAATACCATCTGGATCCATTGGGCTTGACTTAGCTCTCGGAGTGGGCGGTTATCCCAAGGGGAGGGTCGTTGAAATTTATGGGCCTGAATCTTCAGGAAAGACAACATTAACATTACACGCTATTGCTGAATGTCAAAAAAAGGGAGGAATAGCTGCTTTCATTGATGCTGAACATGCCTTTGACAGGTTTTATGCAGAAAAATTAGGTGTTGATATAGAAAATCTTATAATTTCTCAGCCCGATCATGGTGAACAAGCTTTAGAAATCGCAGATAACTTAATCCGCTCTGGTGCAATTGATATGGTTATTATCGATTCCGTTGCTGCTCTTACACCAAAAAGTGAAATTGAAGGTGAGATGGGTGACTCAAAAATGGGATTACATGCAAGACTGATGTCACAAGCATTAAGAAAACTTACAGGATCAATAAGCAAAACTAATTGCACAGTGATGTTTATCAATCAATTAAGAGAAAAAATTGGAATTATGTTTGGAAATCCAGAAACAACAACAGGTGGAAATGCACTTAAGTTTTATGCTTCCATAAGAATTGATATCCGAAGATCAACTCAAATCAAAAGCAGTGATGGAGCAGTAATCGGGAATAAAACTAGAGTCAAAATTGTAAAAAATAAAGTTGCTCCACCATTTAAGTTAGCTGAATTTGATATCATGTATGGAGAAGGTATCTCAAAAGTTGGAGAAATAATTGACCTAAGTGTTAATGCTGAAATTATTAACAAAAGTGGATCATGGTTTAGTTATGAAGGAACCAAATTAGGTCAAGGAAGAGATTCTGTAAAAGCTTTGCTTAAGGATAATCCTGACCTTTGTGAAACACTAGAAAAAAAATTGAAAGAAATTTTCTAAGAGGTCTCTAAATCTAAAAGTATAATATCTCTTACTTCGTTGCATAATGCATTCACATCTTTTTTAGTCATATTTTTAGTAATTATTGGATCGTGAATTTTGACCCTCAATTGACCTGGGCTTCCCTTTGATCCTGCTAACAGACCACCATAACTCCATGGGAACCTTTTCTTATTGTCTAAAAATGTCATGGGAACGATGGGTGTTTTGTGATCAATTGCTATTGAAAAAGCACCATGTTTAAACGGTCCTAAGGTCACGTCCAGTGAAGGTACTGTCCCTTCAGGAAAAATTGCTATACTAATACCTTCCTTTAATTTTTTTTCTGTTTGTAGAAATACATTTTTTTTACTTTCATTACTTGATCGATCCACTAAAATCATAGTTTTTTTATAGATATAGCCAAAAAAGGGAATTTTTTCTAATTCTTTTTTACCAATAAAAACTAAGGGATGACTTCTTATTGATGAGACCATTAACATGATGTCTATCATCGATACGTGATTTGCAACAAAAATATAAGGAGATTCATTTGGCAATTGAATTTTTCTTTCAATTTTTGGAAACATCCCCATTCCTAATAAAACTAAATCTGACCATAATACAGCTATTTTAGAAAAGCTTTTAAATAATTTTGGGTTTAGTGCAACAAAGAAAAATGATGGAAATAAAATTAAAATTGTAAGAACTAACACCAATAAGTAAAACCATATATTATAAAAGGTCCAAAAAATATATTTCAATGCTTTCACAAGTTTCAAAACTAATTAATTTATTTTAATAAAAGGTTTAACTTTGTTCCATGAGTGAAAAATTAAAGAGAATTCTTACAGGTGTTCAAAGCACAGGAGTTCCACATCTTGGAAATATCTTGGGGGCTATTATTCCCGCTATCAATTTTTCAAAAAAAGAAAATATTGAAACCTTTCTGTTCATTGCTGATTTTCACTCTTTGACTCAAATTAAAAATTCTGAAGAATTAAAAAGGAATACGTTATCTACTGCTGCCGCTTGGTTAGCTTGTGGATTAAATCCTGACAAAACCGTATTCTATAGACAAAGTGATGTTCCACAAGTTTCTGAGCTGGCTTGGTACTTGAGTTGTTTTTTTCCATTTGGGAGACTATCATTAGCCCATAGCTTCAAAGACAAGAAAGACAGATTGAAAGATGTCAATGCGGGGCTGTTTAACTATCCCATTCTTATGGCTGCTGACATACTAATGTATGATGCTGATATAGTGCCTGTTGGAAAAGACAACCTTCAGCACTTAGAAATCACTAGAAATGTAGCTAATAGATTCCATAATATTTTTGGAAATACATTTACATTGCCTGTCGAGCATTTACAAGATGAAACAAAATTAGTTACTGGGACAGATGGAGCAAAAATGAGTAAAAGCAAGAACAACATAATTGATATTTTTGCAGAGGAAAAAGTTCTAAAAAAACAGATTATGTCTATTAAAACAGACTCCACGGGAGTTGAAGATTCCAAAGATTGGAGAAATTGTAACCTCTTTAAAATCTATGCTCTACTAGCGAAAAAGAATGAAATTGAGTGTATGAAGAAAAATTATGAGTTGGGGGGATATGGGTATGGTCATGCTAAAAATGAACTGTATGATCTCTTGCTAAAAAAGTATAGTATTGAAAGAAATAAGTACCAGCATTATATTTCTAACCCTGACGAAGTTGAAAAAATATTAAAAGCTGGTGCGACAAAAGCAAATGCTACTGCAAATAAAGTTTTAAGCAGAGTACGTAAAAAATTAGGATATTAAAATAAAGAGTTTAATATTTTTTATATATTGAAATATATTATTTCAACATGAAGCTCAACAATCATATTTATCCGTTATTAAAAGAATATAACTGTGTTGTAATCCCAAATTTTGGGTCTTTTGTTTGTAGAAATACTTCAGCAAAATTTAGTGAAAATCATACGCAACTACTTCCTCCAAATAAAGAAATTGTATTTAATAAAAACCTGAAAAAGAATGATGGTGTCTTGATAAAAACTATTTCTGATCTAAGAAATATTTCATACTCAGAGTCAGAAAAAAAAATTAATTCGTGGGTTAAGAAAATTAACAAAAAGATTAACAGTGGTAAAAGTATTTCATTTCAAAATATTGGATTGTTAAGAAAAGTTGATAAAAATTTTATTTTCGAACCAAACCGAAATAGCATATTTCTAAAGAGCTCATATGGGTTGTCAGCAGTAGATAGTTTAGAAATAAATAATACAAGAGTAATTAAGCCTTCTTTTAACAGTACAATGCTTAAATATGCTGCAATTTTAATTTTATTTGTTTCCTTTTCTGCAATTTCTATAAACTCTTATTTTGATTCTGTAAAAAGTTTTAACGAAAATTCATACTCAATTGCAAGCAAAGAAATCAATAAAAAAATTCAAAGAGCAACTTTTAACATAAGCCCAGCTGTTCCATTAGTGACTTTACCTATCGAAAAAAAATATGGGAATTTCCATATAATTGCTGGATCATTTAGATTTGAAGAAAACTCATTAAAAATGATTGACCTGCTACAAAAAAAAGGTTTTATGGAGGCTAGAAAAGTTGGTGTTAACCAATACGGATTAATTCAGGTTGCTTACAACAGTTATGATTCTGTTGAACAGGCAAGGGCTGCCCTTGAGCTGCTGAGAGACTCCCAAGATGAAAATGCTTGGCTTCTAATAAAAAATTAGGTTAGCCTGAAATGCCTGTAAAGAGAAAAACCCCGACAGATTCTTTAACCATCCTCACAGACACTGTTTTGCCTGGTGAAACAAATGCAATAAATAATTTATTTGGAGGAGAGCTTCTTGCAAGAATGGATAGGGCGGCTGCAATTTCAGCTAAAAGGCACTCTAAACAGTTTGTTGTAACATCATCAGTCAACAATGTTTCTTTTGGAATGCCAATTCCACTTGGAAGTACAGTAACTATCGAGGCAAAAGTGTCAAGGGCATTTAATTCTTCCATGGAAGTATACATGGATGTTTGGATTGATAATGAGAATGGAGAAAAAATAAAAGCAAATGAAGCGATCTATACATTTGTTGCTGTAGACAAAACTGGAAGACCTGTAAAAATTGACAAAATTTTTCCAGAAACTAAGCTTGAGATACAAAGATATGAAGCGGCACTTAGAAGAAAACAACTTAGCTTAGTTCTCGCTGGTAAATTGAGTGTTAACGAAGCTACTGAGCTAAAAGCATTATTCTACTAACTACATTTTGTAAATCCAGACCCCCGGATTTTGAGGAACTCCTTCTTTAAAAATACTAAAACTTAAAACTGTTTGTTTTGTAATTTTATCTGTTGAAATCACACCTATTTTCTGCTTTAGCTTAACCTTTTCCCCTTTTTTGACAAAAATTATTTCAAGGTTTTTATAGGCCGTAAAAAAACTGCCATGCTGGATTAGAATTGTATATAAATTGTTTTTAGATAAAATAACTGAGTAAACATTACCCTCAAAAATTGATCTTGCATAAGAATTTTCTGAGGTTCTTATTCTTACTCCATTACTTTGAATTGTAGCTGTTTTTACAATAGGGTGTGGTTGCTTTCCAAAGCCAAGAACCACATAACCTTTCTCCACAGGCCAAGGTAATTTTCCTTTGTTAGCATTAAAGTTCTTAGAAATTAACTTTGCCTCAGCTGTTAATTCAAACCCTTTTTCATTTCTTTTAGATTTTGCTAAAGCATCAGCAATAATTTTTTGAATCTTAGCGTCAATTTCCCTAGACAATTTCTGTTTAGAATTTATTTGTTGAGCATACTCCTTTTGATTTTGATTAATGCGAGAAACTAATTGATTTAAACTCAAAAGCTCCACATTCAATTCTTTCCTTATTAGTTTATTTTCTTTTATTAAAAGCTGCTTTTCTGTTTTTTGTGAATCCAACAAAACAATTGTTTTATTAATTTCCGACTTTGTAACGTCTAATCTAGATAATGTTTTAGACTGATAATTTGCATATTGTTTAAAATATTGAATACGTTTAAATGCCTGGTAAAATGATGATGAAGAAAAAATATATTTTATTTTGTTTAAACTTGACTTGCTTTTGTAAGTTTTGAGTATCATTTTAGAAAGTTCGTCTTTCAGTGAAATTTCTTTATCTCTTAACCTTTTGAGCTCTATTTCATTTTGATCAATATTTAAAACAATTAGATTCAACTGATCATTAATGTTTTCTATTAGCCTCTCTTGTAAACTAGTTTTGTATTTTACGTCTTCTACATTTGAGAGAATAAGTTTTTTTTCTTTTTTTGAGTTAGATAGCTTATTTTGAATGTTTGCAATTTCGGTCAATAACTCTTTTTTTTGTTTCTCTAAATTTGATCTATTTTGAGCAACGCCTTCGTAACAAAATGCAAAAACAATTATTAAAATAGTAATTACATTCTTCATTACTGCAAAATAGCTTTGTAGTTATTCGGAATTTTAAACGGCATATTGATTTTATCCACTAAACTTAAGGATCTAAATTCAATTTTAAATAGAATTTCTCCATTCTTAAATAATCTAATTTGAGTTGGAAATTGACTACCATTTATTGAATTAAATAAGTCATAGGAAAGATAAATTTTATTAACACCATCATCAAAGATATAGCTTAGCACATTGAAATTATATGGGCTTAAAGTAACTAAAACCTCCGTGCTTTTGTTTAAAAAATCTACTGAAGTTTTAAAAGAATAGCCAAATTCTGACTCGCCTATATAATCCTTAAAGCTAATGCCTGGAACAAGTTCACCTAATAGCAGTCTTTGTAATATTTTAAAATCAACATCTAAACCTACCTCTTGATTGAAATAACGGAAATCAGAAATTAAATATTCTTTTTTTAATTTATTATAGAATTTAACGGAATCCTTGTCTATGAGAAAACGCATAGCACCCAATGCAGCATTTGCCCAAAGTTTTTGGTCTTTTGAAATTCTGATACTTAAATTATTAGATTTATCTCTTCCATTATTAGTAACAGTAACTCTCGCCTTGGTCTGTAAGTTTTTGAAATTCTTTATAGTTTTATTTGCATTTCGCAATACTTTCTTAGCTGAATATTTTTTTATTTCACCTGGCAATACATTTTTTTTTACTGAGCAAGAGCAGGTAAATAGTACGATAAATAGTATGATATAGTTTCTCATTATTCTTCTAAATTCCTGTACTTCCAAAGCCCCTTTCTCCTCTGTCAGATTTGTCAAGGCTGAATTTTGAACTCCATGAAATAGCTTCATGTTTGGCTACAACCATTTGCGCAATTCTATCTCCTGAGCTAATTTCAAAATTTTCTGATGAGAGGTTAACCAATACAACTGTAATTTCTCCTCTGTAGTCAGCATCTATAGTACCTGGAGAGTTCAAAACAGTAATTCCTTTTTTTAAAGCCAAACCACTTCTAGGTCTAATTTGTGCTTCATATCCCTTCTCTAGTGAAATGAATAAACCCGTTTTTATTGCTTTCCTTTCTAAAGGTTTAATAAGGATGGATTCTGACAAAAATGCCTTGAGATCCATTCCAGCAGATTGTTCTGTCTCATACTTAGGTAAATCATTATTCGATTTGTTAACAATATCAATTATCATCTTAAAAGTGTAAATAAAGCATAAATTCTTTTTTTCTCAAGTATAAAAATTATAAGATTCATTGTTAAAACACATAAAATACCTATTTGTAGATTATCTCTAAAGCCATAAAATGAAACTAAAGATATCAATACTGAAATAATAAAATAAAATATAATTTTATACATATTGTAGGGAATTGGATAATATCTTTTCCCAATAAAGTAAGACAATGTCATCATTGAGAAATATGCCACTAAAGTGGCAATAGCTGAACCAAAAAAACCAAACCTTGGAATCATTAGAAAGTTTATCAATAAAGTTAAAAACGCACCAAATACAGAGATATAAGCAGCAAATTTAGTTTTGTCAGTAACCTTATACCAAACAGAGAGATTTTGATAAATTCCTAAACAAAAGTTTGCAATTAAAATAATTGGAACTATGTACATAGCCTTCCAATATTCTTCATCTCCTATAAAAATTTCTTTAAGTAGATCTAAAGAAACAACAATCAAAACTAAAATTGATGATCCAAGAATAACAAATGTTTCTAAAACTAAAGCGTATTTTTTCTGCGGATCCTTCTTTTCAGCCTCACTGAAGAAAAAGGGCTCAATTGCTAACTTATAAGCTGTTGAAAATAACATCATAAAAATAGCTAGCTTATAACACGCTGAATACATGCCAATTTGAGTTTTAGCAATAGACTCAGGAAGTAAAAAGTCTAATAAAATTTTATCAAATGTTTCATTAACCGTAAATGCTAGACCAGAAACTAATATGGGAAAAGCATAGACTAACATTTTTTTCAAAAGATTAATATTTGCCCGATATTTTATCTTAAAGTAAAATGGAATGACTAAAAGGAATGACGCTATACTTGCAAAAAGATTTGCAATAAATATGTAAGCAACCTCATAATTTTCTATGTAAATCTTTTTAAAAATTGGGCTATTTGCTGCCAAGTCCTTTAAAAAGATTAAGAGAAAAATATTTAGAAAAAAATAAACACATATATTGATTATTTTAATCATAGAGTATTTTACTGCTCTTTGTCTTAGCCTTAAATATGCCAAAGGAATTACAGTCAAAACATCTACAACTAAAATCCACATCACTATATTTAAGTATTTTACGTCAATTTGTAAAAACTCTGAAATATTTAATTTAAATATGCTAAAAAAACACATAAAAATAATGGAGGTAAATACAATCGAAATAGCTGATGTGCTTAATACATCATCCTTGTTTTTTTCGGAATTATAAAACCTAAAGAAGGAGGTCTCCATCCCGTAAGAAAGAACAACATTGAATAAAATTATATAAGAAAAAATCAAAGACAATGTTCCGAACTCTGCAACTTCACTAATAACACTTTTATCCGTGTGAATTCGTACAAGAATAACACTTATTAGTCTAGGAAATACTGTGGCAATTCCGTAAATGAATGTCTGCTTAAATAATTCAATGAATTTTTGCAAGCTTGATGAATTTAGGTTTAAAAATAAACTAATAAAGCTTGGAAAACAAGGTGGTTAGTAATCAACTAGCTATTTAAAGCCTCAGCACCTCCAACAATTTCTAATATTTCATTAGTTATAGCTGCTTGTCTGGCTTTGTTATATGTAAGTTTTAACTGATCTCTAAGCTCGGTCGCATTATCTGTAGCTTTATGCATTGCAGTCATTCTAGCTCCATGCTCAGAAGCATAAGAATCCCTAATAGACTTAAAGAGCTGTGTTTTTAGGGATTTAGGAATTAGTTCTGAAATAATTTCCGCTTGAGAAGGCTCAAAAATGTAATCAGGCGACTCTTGTTGATTGTTCTCAGTAATAGTATTTTCGATTGGGAGATATTGTTCCTGCATTACAATTTGTGTAGCAGCATTTTTAAACTTATTGTACACAATCTGTATTCTGTCAACCTCTTTATCGGTAAACTTTTTCATTAATACTTCAGCAATTAAGGAAGCTTTTTCAAAGGAAAGTTCATCAAATATTTCATTATTTGAGTCTATGACACTATGATTTTTTGATAAAATATCTACCCCCTTTTTGCCTATGCAAAAAAAAC
Organism: uncultured Bacteroidota bacterium; assembly: GCA_902525795.1. Classification (GTDB taxonomy): domain Bacteria; phylum Bacteroidota; class Bacteroidia; order Flavobacteriales; family Flavobacteriaceae; genus MED-G13. The sequence continues at coordinate 66,267 of CABZIT010000001.1, read as the reverse complement.
TGGTATTTCCTTCATGGTTGTCTGCTAAGTCAAAGCATTTTTTAATTATATTGGAATTAAACGCTCCGCATAATCCTCTGTTTGAGGTGATACAAACCACCAATAAGTTCTCTGCTTTTCTGGGTTTTAAAAAAATATTTTCAAAGTCAATAGATGAAGATAAATTAACTAACATTTGAGTAAGCTTGTTAGAATACGGCCTCATTGCTGTTATTGCGTCTTGAGCCTTTTTTAATTTAGCTGCAGAAACCATTTTCATAGCACTAGTAATCTGCATCGTGGAAGATACTGATCCTATTCTGTTTCTTATTTCTTTTAAATTTGCCATCTACTAAAATGTTTCTGCTAATTCTGCACAAACTTTTTCTAATGTTTTAGCCACATCATCAGTAAGCTTTCCTTGTTTGATGGTTGATAAAACTTTTTTATGTTTTTCGTTCAAAACTCTTATGTATTCGGATTCAAAATCCTTAATTCTTTCCACAGGAATATCTCTCAACAAATTTTTTGATCCTACATATATAATTGCAACTTGATCTTCAACTTTAAAAGGATCGTTTTGAGCTTGCTTCAATATTTCAACATTTCTTTTACCCTTTTCAATTACATTTAGCGTTGCTGCATCCAAGTCAGATCCAAACTTTGCAAATGCTTCTAATTCTCTGAACTGAGCTTGATCCAATTTTAAAGTTCCTGAAACTTTCTTCATTGATTTTATCTGTGCTGATCCCCCAACCCTTGATACTGAAATTCCAACATTAATGGCTGGCCGAACCCCAGAATTAAATAAGTCTGATTCTAAAAATATTTGTCCATCTGTAATTGATATAACATTGGTTGGTATATATGCAGAAACATCTCCCGCTTGAGTTTCAATAATTGGGAGTGCTGTCAAAGACCCCCCTCCTTTTACAATTGATTTTAATGATTCTGGGAGATCATTCATTTCTTTAGCAATGTCGTCGTCATTAATTACTTTAGCTGCTCTCTCTAGAAGCCTTGAGTGAAGATAAAAAACATCCCCAGGATATGCTTCCCTTCCAGGTGGTCTTCTTAATAATAAAGATATTTCTCTATATGCAACTGCCTGTTTTGAAAGGTCATCATATATTATTAAAGCAGGTCGACCAGTATCTCTGAAATATTCTCCAATTGATGCTCCAGTAAAAGGGGCATATACTTGCATCGCAGCAGGATCAGATGCATTTGCGGCAACAATTGTAGTATATGCTAAGGCTCCTTTATCTTCTAAAATTTTTGCTATTCCTGCAACGGTAGAAGCTTTCTGTCCGACAGCTACATAAATACAATAAACAGGTTCTCCTGCATCATAAAATTCTTTCTGATTTAAAATTGTATCAATACAAACAGTTGTTTTTCCTGTCTGACGATCTCCAATTACAAGCTCTCTTTGACCTCTTCCAATTGGTATCATAGCATCAACTGACTTGATACCAGTTTGTAAAGGCTCATTAACTGGCTGTCTAAAAATTACACCTGGCGCTTTTCTTTCTAAAGGCATTTCATACAAATCCCCTTTTAATGCCCCTTTGCCGTCAATAGGATTTCCGAGAGTGTCAACTACTCTTCCCACAATACCTTCACCTACTTTAACTGAGGCAATCGTAGATGTTCTTTTAACCGTATCTCCTTCCTTAATGTCAGTAGAAGATCCCAGGAGTACTATACCAACATTATCCTCCTCCAAATTTAATACAATTCCTTGTGTGCCATTGGAAAACTCAACAAGCTCACCATACTGAGCATTCGAGAGACCATATGCTCTTGCGATACCATCCCCAACGGTCAATACACTTCCTATTTCATTTAAAGACGAGGAGGAATCAAAATCTTTAAGTTGTTTTTTTAATATAGCTGAAATCTCAGCTGGATTCACTTCGGCCATAATTTTTTTAATTTATAAGTTCTGTTTTTAAATTTTTTAAGTTTTGTTTGATACTAGCATTATATTCCTTACCATCATATCTGATTATGAATCCCCCAATAATACTTGAATCTACAAGGTTTATCAGGTTGATTGATTTTGCCGCAGGAATTTTTATCTGAGACAGAATCTTTTTCTCTAAATCCTTATCAATTGGGGAAGCAGTTATAACAATTGCCTCTTTAATGTTGTTATTTTTGTTATACAACTGTATAAAACAGCTTGCAATATCACTTATAATAGCAACCCTCTTATTATGGATCAAAAGATCTAAAAGTTTTTCAGTTATTGAGTTGTTTTTCTCTAATAAAGATAAAATTGCTTTTTTCTTATCAAAATTATCTATAGTAGAATTTGACAATAAATTTTTGAAATCAGATGAATCACGATTCAGCTTATTAATTCTAATCATATCATTAAAAATCTCTTTGATAAAATTTGCCTCATCTGAAATTTCATATATTGCTTTTGCGTATCTAATAGCTGCTCTTGATTGCATTAATTAAGTTTTGTATTTTCAAGAATTTCTTGAATATTTTCTTGCTGTTTTTCTTTATTATCAAGCTCTTTAGATAAGAGTTTTTCAGCAATATTTAAAGACAAATCAACTACGGTGTTATTGAGCTCTTTCATAGCAGCCGATTTTTCATTTTCAATAGCGGTTTTTGCAGACTCGATAAGCTTGTTTGCCTTTTCTATTGCTTCACTTTCAGCATCAGCAATAATTCTGGATCTGATTTCTCTTGCTTCCTTAAGTAATGACTCTCTCTGTAGCTTTGCTTCGTTAAGAATTTTTTCGTTATCAGCCTTTAAACTTGCCATTTCTTCTTTGGCTATTTCAGCTGCAGAAAGTGCATCTTTGATTGATTTCTCTCTTTCATTGACAGCTCCTAAAATTGGCTTCCAAGCAAATTTTGCAAGAATAAAATATAAAATAGCAAACGAAACTGTTGTCCAAAAAATAAGACCAATATCTGGGGTAACTAAATCCATACTAATAAATTTAAGTGATTACTTGATCAGTGATACAACCACAGCAAATAAAGCAACTGCTTCAACAAAAGCAATCAATACAATTGCAGAGCCTTGTAGCTTCCCTTGCATCTCTGGCTGCCTAGCCATGGCCTCCATAGCTGAACCACCAATTTGGCCAATACCAATGCCAGCTCCAATTGCTGCTAAACCAGCTCCAATCGCAGCAAAAGCTCCATAATCAACCAATGTCTCTTGTAAAAAAATAATTAAACTCATGTTTATAAAATTTAAAATTAATGTTCATGTTCTTCTATTGCACTGCCAATGTATAAGGCAGACAACATTGTAAAAATATATGCCTGAATGGCAACAACTAAAACCTCAATAAGACTGATAAAAACAGAAAAGAAAAGTGAAGCGGGTGCTAACCACAAACTTTTAAAAATAAATATCAGAGATATTAAGCTTAATATTATAATATGTCCCGCTGAGATGTTTGCAAATAATCTTATCATCAGCGAAATAGGCTTTATAAAAATCCCCAAAAACTCAATTGGAGCTAAAAATAATTTCATGGGCACGGGAATGCCTGGCATCCAAAAAATATGCTTCCAATAATCTTTGTTTGCAACTAATGTAGTAATTACAAAAGTAATTGCTGCAAGAACAAAAGTGAAAGCAATATTACCGCTTAAATTCGCGCTAAAAGGGAAAAATGGGATCAGGCCCATCACATTATTTATCCATATGAAAAAAAATAAAGTTAAAAGAAATGGCATGTATTTGTGGTAGTTTTTTTCTCCAATCATAGGCAATGCAACCTCGTCTTTGATAAACATTATCAAGGGTTCGGTGAATTTACCTAGACCTGTTGGCTCACCTTTTCTTGAGTTTGAATAGGATTTAGCAGTAGTTACGAAAATTAACACTAAAAGAATCATAGAAATAAACATTGAAAAAACCATTTTGGTTATTGAAAAATCAATTGGTTTTTTATTAATTATATTACCGTTCTGATCATATGAAATAAATTTTTCTGACCCATTGTTATTAGTATAAAATATTTTTTCATGGTATTTTATAAAATCCTGTCCTTTTCTACTTACAATAACACTTCCAGAGTCGTCATGCTTAAAAGCAGATGATGAAAAAGAAACCAAGCCATTATCAGTCCACAAAACTACAGGAAGAGGGAAAGAAACTGCATGGCCATTAATATCCATGATATGAAACTCATGAGAATCTTTGATATGATGCATTATCATTTCATTGACATCAAATTCGTCAGAGTTTTTTTCTGTGCCAGCAAATACAATTGAAATATTAACAAAAAAAAGTATTAAAAAACTAAAGCATGTTGATCTACTAAATTGGGAAGGCATTTATTCCAAAAATCTTTTGTTAATATGGTTGCAAATGTAATACTTAATAGTGTATTTTAAACAAAAAAAAACAAGAACTTTTAAAGATTATTTAACCATTTTTTTAGTGAGATTACTTCAAATGCTAAAAAGACAAAATAGACTGGAAAAAAGCTATACACAAGATAAGTAGCTTCAAAGTCATTGTAATTTATCATTAAGATAAAATATATTACAACAAATAGCATCTTAATTAAAGTTAAAGAAATAAAAACAACAATGGGTCTAAAATATTGTTGGTCAATATTTATTCTAAAAAGAGAAAGTAATATAAATACCGAAAAAAAATTAAATAAATAAATTGATAATATCGGAATAGTAACGCCCGAGAAATAACTATCAAGTATTAGGTAATGCAACAAATACAAAATCAATGAGAAAGATATCAGTAATGTTAGACTTTGAATTGGAGCTGAGAATTTATTCATTTTTAGATGCTTGTGTGTAAGTGTAATAAATGGATATGATGATGGAAAGAAAAGAAAAGAGTAATGTAAAAAAGGAAAAAGAGTTGGGATAAATTGCGTCCAATTTAATTCCTAAAAAAACTCCACCACCTATTACAATTAACATCTGGAATGCTAGCTGGCTGTAAATTATGAAATTATGCTGTTTTTTCTTTTTCAGGGCTTTCTATTTCTTCTTTTATACTCAGCTCTTTAACCCCATTTTCCATGCTACAAGTTGCATTAAATGTTGCTCCGGGCTCAACTGAAAGTTTGGATATTGATACCTCTCCCTCTATGTAAGCTGATGACCTAAGTACTAGCGTTCCATTAAGTTTTAATTTTCCTGTAAATCCTCCCTCAAAATCTGCATTTTCAGCATCTATACTTCCATCAATCATTCCCGTTTTTCCTACAACAATTTTCCCAGATGTTTTCAAGCTGCCATTAATTGTGCCCTCAACTCTAAAGTCCCCTTCACTTATTATATCTCCCTTTAAAATTGTGCCTTGTGTTATCATATTTTGTTGATTGTTGCTCATAAAGAATTTTTTAATTTATATTCATTTAAATTTTTATGTATTTGAATGGTTTTATAATTTGTAGAAGAACTAATAAATGATGGCTCAATTATCTCATCAAAAAGTTCTGCAATATTTTCAGATAGCCCCACTCCTCCTTCAAAGCTTGTAATACCGTGAATTACAACAAATTTAGTAATATTATTATAATAATCCACAGATACGTTTAAATCGAGTATTTGAATACTTTTTAAGTATTCATTTATTTGTGAAATTTTATCTTGAATGGCCGCATCAGCAGAGTCTAAAAACTCATAAACTAACTTAAAAGAATTTCCTTCGTCAATTCTTTTAAAACCCCTATCTGCAACCAATGGTAATATTTCATTAATTATAATTTCTGCATTCTTACCTTCCTTTGTGGCAGAATAATTAAGTTTTATATCCTCTAAAGCTTCTTCATATTTGTCATATCCGTATATCTTGGCAATGCATTGAGCTCTTAGAAGCTCAAACTTTGGTAGTAAAACATCTCCCTCAAGTTCTTTAACCAATGACTCGCAAATAGCTAAGGACTCCTCATAGTTTTGATCCAAATAAACATCATAAGCTTTTTTATATTCTTCATAAGAATTTAAAAGATTATTCAAATTATAATTCGGATCCAATAAAATTGCAGCATATTTTGATTCAGGATGATTTTCAATTATTTGATTTTTAAAATTTTCTGCTGCACTTAATGAATCTAGACTGACTAAGTTTTTGTATATAAAATATTTGGTTGGAGGAATAAGCTTTTTATCCAAATTAAAATTTAATAAATTGTAAAAAATATCATTTGATAATTGTGGTTCATCAAATTGGTCTTTGTAAATTGACCCCAGTTTATAGTAAATTTCCTGCCTTGATTGTTTAACACTATCAATTTGTTTAGATTCTTTTGGAATCATTTCTAAAATCAATTTTACCCTGTCTTCCATGCTCCTATTAGCGATAGCCGATTCTGAAATTTGACTTTTAACTGATTTTTCCTTTTGCTCAATAGACCATCTCCAATTATCTTTTAGTTTTCTATTTCCCCAATAGTTCCTGAAGTTGGTCTTTCCGTAAGCAACTGTGTTGGGGTTATAAAAATAGAATACAGCGCTTTCTTTAATTGGTTTAATATCAAAGCTATTTTGGGACCCAAAATCTCGACTAACTGTTTTCTTTCTTTCTGAATCCAATTTGGTTAAATAATTTTCAAAAAATTTAAACTGTTGTTCATCATTCATAGAAAACAAAGCAACCAGACTATCTGATTGCTGTTTTGCTTTCTCATAAAATATCAAGTCACTTAAACTTTCTCTTCTTCTTTTAATTGTTCTAGCTTCCTTAGTCTTTTGGTCTAGCTTAGTAAGTGTGCTATCATAATACAATCCTGCTTCAAAATAATTTTTATTGTTAAAATTTATCTCAGCTAAATTCAAATAATTTCTGGAAACTAAATAGTTATCGCTAGAGTTTTGTTCTAATGATTTATTGAAAAACCCAATACTTTTTGACTCAAACTCTTTTATTTGTTTTAGCTTGAATTCATTTAAGTACAGTTTTGCTAGCTGAAAATTTATTATATCTAAAAATTTGTTGTTCTCATAATTTTTGATAAGATCACTTAGCTCACTTACAGAAAGACTTAGAGAATCTGTTACGTTAGACTTTTTTAGAAATGACTGAATGTAAAACTCCCTTGGAATTTTTCTGTTAAAATCAATAATTTCTGAATACTCGGTAAAAGCCGTGTCGTGAATTCCTTTTCTTTCATATAATTGCGATAATAAAAACTTGTTTCTGTATGTTTTTTCTGGTTTTAAACCAATCTCCAAAGAGTTTTGTAAATAAGAAATTGCATTGTCAAACTGTTGCATGTTGATTGCTGCTTGAGCCAAAAGACTATATATATTATACCTGTCCAAATTGCTCAAGTTGTTTTGTTCAAGTAAATCTCTCAAATTTGATTGCGCAAATTCATTTTGATTTAGCTTTATGTTTATTTTCTCTTTCCAAATTTTTACTTCATTTATTAACTCACTTTTTGGGTACTTGTACAATATGTAATTCAATGCCTCAAGCGAGGGAATATACCTTCCATCATAATATCTTGACTTTCCAAGTAATAAGTATGCCTTGTCCATGATAGGGTTTCTCTCCTCACCCATTATGCTCATCGAATGTTTCTGGATTGCTAATGTTGCTTTTTCTTCAGCATCAGTGAATATTGATTGCTCATTTTCTTTTTCATTAATCTTCTTTAAATCAAACTTTTCAATTGGAATTAATTCCCAAAAATTTTCTGTCAGCCCTGAATTTGCCTGATCTATGCCCTGGACAAGAAGATTGTTTCCGTTAAACAGATAATTATACTTGGTGGTGGTTGAGTGAAACTTTTTATTTAAGAATTTGTCTTTTTTTCTAGAGCATGAGCCTAAAATTAGAAGGATGAAAAAAATATATATAAAATTACTCTTCACAGACTTTAAAAAAATTTAATTTTAAATAATAAAACCGATACATTTAGAACATATTGTGTTCAAATACTTTTTTTGCATTCATCGGTACAATGAAATTAGTTAAATTAGCCTAAAATATATGTTTTGAGTTCAATAAAAATAACATTTATAGTTGATGGTGTGAAAACTACCGTGGCAGGGGACAAAAACAAAACCATTTTAGATACTGCTATTGAAAATGATATAGATGCCCCCTATTCATGTAAAGGTGGAGCGTGCGCAACTTGTATTGCAAAACTGAAATTTGGAAGCGTAGAATTGGAACAGAATTATATTTTAACTGACAGTGAAATTGATGAAGGTATGATTTTGACCTGTCAAGGGTACCCAACATCAAATGAGCTTACTGTAGATGTCGATGATATTTGATCACTTTTTAAGCTCACCAGCTATATTTTCTGAGCTTGCTAAACTTAAAAAAAAGACACCAATTAATGCTAAGAATGCAAAAGAAATTGGGGGGCGTTGATTTAAAAAAGGAAAAAATCATCAAAAGGTTGTATATTCACAAAATATAAATTTAAAGTAAAATGAAAGAGTTTTTTTACGGAATTGAAAATCTTTTTGTTAACTACTTCTTTATCCCTTTTGATGCTTTAAGAGAGCTAGGTAATTATAACTGGTGGCTATCAAATATAATGGCGTGGATATTTACTGCAATTGGAATTTGTGCATTTACTTATTGGATGATTCAACTCAAAAAATTTGATGATAACAATGAAGAAGACATGAGTATTACTGCTCATGATTATCTATAAATCAAAACCTATGTCTTTTCTATAATATTGGTTCTTAAATCTAATCTTACCAATGGAGTGATATGAAGTTTTTAGCGCTCTATCGACATTTTCTCCTAATGATGTAACAGCAAGGACTCTACCTCCATTAGTTTTTAGCAAACCTTTCTCTTTTATAACTCCTGCGTGATACACTTTTGATTCTTTTACCTTATCGAGTCCTTTTATATCCATGTTTTTTTTATAAGTTTCTGGGTAGCCGCCTGATACCATTACAACGGTTGCAGCACTACTTTCGTTAATTTTTAAATCATAATCACTTAAGGCACCTGTATGAACAGAGAATAAAAGTTCTAAAAAATCTGAATTAATTCTTGGTAAAACAACTTGGGTTTCGGGATCTCCCATTCTGACATTATATTCGATTACATAAGGATCTTCATCAACAAGAATTAAACCAAAAAAAACAAAACCTGTATAATCTAACTTGTCTAATTCTAAACCTTTAATCGTTGGATAAATTATTCTCTTTTCTATTTTACTTCTGATTTTATCGTTAAGGAAAGGAGGTGGTGATATTGCTCCCATTCCCCCGGTATTCAGTCCCGTATCTCCTTCTCCAATTCTTTTGTAATCTTTTGCACTTGGCAGCATTTTATAATTTTTTCCATCTGTTAAAACAAAGCAGCTTAATTCAATCCCCTCTAAAAACTCTTCAATAACAACAGATGAACTAGCTGATCCAAATTTGGACTTAACTAACATTTGATAAAGCTCATCCTTCGCTTGATTGACATTGTCAATTATTAAAACTCCTTTTCCGGCCGCAAGACCATCAGCTTTCAAAACATATGGTGGAGAATTATTCTCTATGTATTCACATGCCTCTTCAAATTGTCTAGTCGTAAAGGTTTGATGTTTGGCGGTAGGAATATTGTGGCGATTCAAAAAGTTTTTAGCAAAATCTTTACTTCCCTCTAATTGTGCAGCTTGTTGCTTAGGCCCAATCACCTTAACTCCTTTCAAAATTGGGTCTGATACAATAAAATCATGTATTCCGCTAACCAATGGGTCCTCAGGCCCGACAACAACTAATTGTATATTGTGCTTTGTTATAGCCCCTTTGACTAAATCAAAATCTATGGGGGAAAAATCCAAGTTTTGTGCCATTAAACTTGTTCCAGAATTACCGGGAGCAACAAAAAGCTTATCGCAATGCTTGCTTTTAGAAATTAGTTCTGCAAAGCAATGCTCTCTTCCGCCAGAGCCCAAAATAAGTACATTCATTTTAATATGCCTTTTTTTGTCCAGTTAAAAAATTAATTGAAGTTAGAAATATAATATTTAAATCTAATAATAAGGTCCAGTTCTCTAGATAATAAATATCGTATTTAACTCTATTTTTAATATCCGTTTCAGTCTCAATTTCACCTCTGTATCCCTTAACTTGTGCCATTCCCGTGATACCAGGCTTCACAAAGTGTCTAACCATAAACTTTTTTATTGATTTTGAATATTTTTCATTTTCCTTGATCATATGTGGTCTAGGACCAACAACAGACATGTCCCCCATCAAAACATTAAAAAATTGAGGCAATTCGTCAATACTAGTTTTTCGTAAAAACCTTCCAACTCGTGTAACTCTTACATCATTTTTTGTTGCCTGTTGAGTGTCAGCAGTCTTGTTTTCAAACATAGACCTAAATTTAAAGCATGTAAACTCTTTGTATTTTATTCCATTTCTAGTTTGTTTAAAAAAAACAGGTCCTTTACTTTCAATTTTAATTAGTAATGCTATTAAAGGGGTAACCCAAGATAAAATGAAAACAATAACTAAAAATGAAAATATAATATCAAAAAAACGCTTTATAAATGAGTTGTAATCGTTTGACAAAGGCATTGGTCTAAGAGATTGCACTGTTGAAAAACCATAGGTGTCTGACTGAAGTTTTTTGGAAAGAATACCTCCCCTTTCAGAAATAAATTTTAAAATTTTAAAGTTGTTTTCACAAAAAAGCACCAATGATTTTATTTGGTCTTTTTTTAGCTCATTTGCTGAACAGTATACCTCGTCAATATTGTTATTTAAAATAAAAATAAAACATGATTCTATGTCAAAATCATGTGGAGATTTAAATTGAAAAGTCTTTCTATTTTCATATCCAAGCTCCTTTTGGGTTGTGAAAAAATCCTTAAGTTCGGAGACAGCATCATTATTTCCAATTATGATTGTTTTCCTAAAATTGCCACCAAAACCTAGTCTGTATCTTTGTAAACCATAATATAACAGTAACTTAAAGCCAGCAATTGGAATAAAACAATAAGTAATATAAAGAAACACTGTCAAAGAATCTGCTTCGTTTGAGTCTGTAACCCCAAAATATGCAAATACAAGCACTGTGAACAAAACAAACTGGTAAAAAATTATCGTAAATATCCTTAAGACTTTAGTAAATCTATAAACCTCATAAAAACGGGTTAACAAAGAAGAGGCAATCCATAAAAATGAAAAAATAATATATGTAAGCTTTCCTAAAAAAATGTCATTATAGAAAATAAATAAAAAAATAAATGAGTTGACAACAATTAAATCAGTGACTATTGAAATAGGTCTAAGAAACCTAGAATATCTTCCGGCATATTTTTTTACCATTCTTTAAATTCTCTTTTCTAAGTTAGTTGTATTTTGAAGATACAATGATAACGCTTTTAATCTCATATTATTACATTATTTTATTTTTTAATTATGAAAGTAATTGTGATCAACTACTATGCAAAAAGAACATTGTTTAAATGTTTTTTTGATAATGTGTAGTAAGTTTTTTCAAGTAGTCGGAGAGCAGATGATTTTGCATAAAAAGCCTGTTAGCCTGCAATCCAAACTTATTCCTCAACTTAGTATCATTTAGAAGAGTAGTAATTTTATTTGCCATTTGCACATCATCACAAATATCTACCAAAAAGCCGGATTTTTTGTTAATTACCAGGTCTCTATTTCCGTCAGTATTGGTTAACACAGAGGGTGTAGAAAGAGCCATGCTTTCAATGACAGAGTATGGCATTCCTTCATATCTTGAGGAGGAAACATATAGCTTGGCGTTTTTAATATATGTTTGCACTTTCTTTCTTGAAATCCAAGGAAGTATAGTTATCCTGGCATTTAGTTTTTTATTATTAACCATATTAATAATTTTATCTTTTCTTGGGCTATACTCTCCCGCTCCTATAATAAATAAATGAACCCTGTTGTTATTTTGAACTACTATTTCAAAGGCTCTTATTAACATTTCCAAATTTTTTTGAAAGGAAGGTCTGCCAACTGTACAAATGTATGTTTTGCCTTTTAGAGTTTTTTCTAAAACCTTATCCTCTGCTATTGTTTTTAAATTAATAGCATTTTGCAGCACAAAAACCTTTTTTTGATCGAAACCAACAGTATGAATTGCCTGATTTTTTTCTGAGTTTGAAGTTGCTAAAACAATTGTATTTTTTGTTCGTAAGATCTTCTCTACAATCAGAAACAGAAATCTCTTGAATTTAGAGTTTGCACTTAAATAAGAAAAGGCATGCGGGGTGTATAGGACCTTTATTTTAAAAAAGAAAGATGCAATTCTTGCAATTACCCCAGCTTTTGCACTGTGTGCGTGGATAACGTCCGGTTTAGTTTTATTTATTAAAAAAATAAGTTTAATAATTGAGAATAAGTCAAAAATAGGATTAATCTCTCTTGCAATAGGAATTGAAAAAGATATTATCTCTTCTCCTTTTGATGTTACAAGCTTAGATTTATTTACAAGTTTTTGACAGACAATACATGTTTCAATAATAGACGTATCGATATTCTCGCAAATCTGTCTAAAACAAATTTCAACGCCCCCAACCAAATTTAATATGTGAAGAACTTTAATTTTCTTTTTCATTTGCTTCTCACTTCTAAATAGTTTTTAATGAAAACTGATGTCCAAAAAGCGCAAAATGCTATGCCATCATAGATTCTCAATAAATCATCAAATAAATTAGCGGCTAAAAATAGAACGCAAAAATATAGAAACACTGCTGATCTTGTTTTAAAGGCAATGAAAAATTTATTCGCAAAAAATATAATCAAAAGCAAAGCGCCTAAATAACCAAACTTTAATAAATAGTCTAAAAATTGGTTATGAACTTTAAACTTGTACTTTAGTAAAAATCGTTGATTGCTGTCTTTATATTCTTTAAACAATAAAGCATAACAATTTGTGTAGCCATACCCTGTGATTGGTTTTTTTCTTGACATATCAAGCACTACTGACCAAACTGTTAATCTTGTAACCAATGAATTATATATCTTTTCCTCAGGTTGATCAATTAGATCCAGTTTTCCAATCATATCCATTTGATTAAAGGTCTTCTTTTGAAATTTTTCCAGAGTATATGGGAATGTGAGTAAAAAGATGATGGATATAATTCCAAGAATGGCAGAAATTAAGAAAATCTTTTTAGCTGCAAGCCTCTTTACAAAAAAAGTATAAGCTACGTATGATATTGAGCCTACAGCAAAAACAGCAATCGCAATCCTTGTATTAATAATTAGCATAACAAATAAAGAGCTTGCTAGGCAAAAAACCCTAACAAATAGGGAGGAATCTTTGTTTTTACTTAAAACTGTGTTCGTTACTAAATAGAGGTTTACAAAAGATAAAAATGACACGTGCATATTAAAGCGAGGAGCATGTGTCCCAAGGAAATTAGAAAATGTGTATCCCATTTTCCAAACATCTTTTCCTAAAACATATCCTTTAAAATCAATAAAATTGACACACAGGTAGTATATAAAAAAAAGAAAAAGAATAGTCGAAAAAATTGATGAATAATAAGCCAGTAATTTTCTAATATTAATGGATCTGCTCTGGTAAATAAAAATTAGTGGAAAAACTAAGAAAACAGTAAATTTTTCAAGCTGCTTTATTGATTGTATGAGGCTTTCGTTATTCCAAAAAAACAATACGTGTAAAGCAACTGGGATAATAAAAGCCAAGATCACTTTTGATCTATGTATATGAACCTTTGAGTAAAACATTAAAAAAATAATCCCAAAGAACCATAAGAAAAACTTTGAAAATTCATTAAAAATTATCGTTGAAGCATATAGAGCAACCATAAGATAGAATAGGTCCTCTTTTGAAAAAGACTTAACAAATTTTTCTAATTTACTTGCCATATAATCTTGTGTAAAAGATTGCTTGATATATTATGGGCAATACACCAAACTTATGTCTAATAGAAGACCCAAGGTCAGGCTCAAAAACGCCCTGAATTACAAAATAAGAAAATACAATATGAAACAACCATAACCGCTCATCATAGGCAGAGGTAGATTCTTCCCTTGCTTTATTAAATTTAATTATTAATACATAAAATAATAGAATTTGCCATATTGAAAAAAGTATTACTTGTGGCTTATAATAGAATTTGATAAGAGATTGAAAAGGTAGGTTTACAGTAACATACCCGTACATAATTCCTACAGCTTCCCCAATTGGACTGTTAGTCTTAACTGGAGATAAAATTAACGTTTGTGAGTCTTGTCTTCCCTTCCTTTTTTCATTAAGTTCTTCTCTAGTGCTCTCGGACATGTACTCCCCAGAAACAATAGCATAACTTAGAGACATAAAAATTGCAGCTATTAATGAAACAAATATTGAGGTAATAATCTTCTTTCTAATTTTTAATCTAAACACCAAAAAAGACGTCACAGCTAAAACCGGGATCATTATAAAGTAAATTCTATACCACAGCCCAAACAAAACAAATAAAACTAAAATAATAGTGATTTTTATCTTTTGCCTAAGTTGTATTGATTTGAAAATAAATGCTATTAAAAAAATAAAGAGAATATTAATAAACTCTTTTGACGGCATAGAAATGTATATTGATAACGCAATTAGCGCTGACCAAATTAAAATATTAGATAAATAAAGTTTGGTGAAATTTTTGGGTATAGACATCCGATAAAAACAATAAAAAATTATTAAGAGCTGAAAGATTGCAAGAATCGGATAAGGCAATTTATTTAAAAAAAAGGTGTCATAGAACATCATGGCCACAGGATAACTATTTATAAAGCCCTTCTGATTATAAGGGTCTGTAGCAATAAGAACCGCATCATAATAATATTTTTCAGGTAAAAATTGGTGTGCAAACACACCAAGGACAATCGACATAAATGCAATTGTTATAAATAGAATTTGATTTTTACTTAACTGCATTATGCTGGTGACTTATGTATTCGTAACATTTTTTCTTTAAATCTTCTGCAAGTTTTTTAAATGTGAGAGGGTTTTTGGGAGGGTTATCCCAATCAATTTCATTTGGATGATAACAATTCATTTTTTTTCCAAAAAGAGTGTTTAATTCTTCTTTATTTTGCAATGTGAGAATATTTATGTGATCAAGAATCCCTCTAAATCTAGACATATGTTGGTCTTCATCGCTTAATCCTTTTAAAATAAACAGGACTGGAGTTCCAAGTGATAAACATGGGATTGCGCAGTGAATTCGTGATGTAATGACAAGTTTTGCACCTGCATATTTATTCAAAAGGTTTTTAGCAAGACTCATTAAGACATTATGATCCGTTTCTCCATTGATATAATGTTCAATTTTTTCTGAGCGAATGATAACATCTTTAGGAATAAAATCTTCTATTTTTGATTTAGGAAAAACGACATCCTTGAGTTTAAACAACTTTTTAAAAGGCGGTGAAAAAATCAACTTTTTCAAGCTAAATTTTTTTATAATTCCTATGTCTTGACTGTATAGTGGGTCTACAATACAAACTCCTTTTCTTTTTTTTATTGATTTGTATTTAATATCAAGAGTAGAAGTAAGGCAATAACTAAAATATGCCTTAATACCCTTCTCTTGTAGCATTGTTACAGTTTTATAATCTCTACATCCCACCGGCTGGTGTTTCTTAAAATAATTAATATTCAGTTGTTTTGATAGAATTTTTTTTGCACTGTCTGGTTGCAGGTGAAAAGAGACAAACAAAGGACAAAGATTTTTATTTGGAGGCCAATTGTCTGGTTGATTTGTAAACCAGCCATTTAAAATTATTAATGTTTTGTTTTTTAAACCTTGGTTCAGCTGGTCTCTTTCAATTGTTAGATTTATACTAGGCATAAATTGCTCTGCGGCACATATCTGAATATAGTCTCCTATATTTACTAAACCATAATTAGTTCCTGTGTGCTTAACTATAGCTAAATCTAATTTTCTCAACGCCCTATGTTTTTAAGAAATAATTTTTGATAAATATTAATATTTATCAAAATAAAAGAAATTAGCGCAACAGCAATAAAAATAATCCTAAGATTTGTGCTTTCTGTGAACTGTGTAATATAAAAAACTGAGCTATAGCCCAGTAAAAGAAAGGCAAAATTCTTAACATCAACTTTCAGTTCAAAATCTCTAGATCTTAAGAGAAAAGTAATTAAAAACCCAACAAAAGAAGCTACAGCAACAGCATATAAACCTAAATAATTTATAAGGGCAATACAAAATGCAATATTAATTATTGATCCAATAAGGGTAGTGGTAAAAATTTTTTTTGTCCTCTTTTCCTTCAAATAAAATGCCCCATAAAAACCGCAAAATGATGCAAATGCTGAAGAAATTAAAAGAATTGGCAAATACTTCGCTGCATTGTGAAAATCGGCTGGAGTTGTGAAATAAATTAACTCATTTGAAAACGAGGTTAACAAAATTACCAACCCAATTTGAAATGCAATAAAGAAGTTTAAATATGATGAAAAATAATTTGTATTTAACGAAATTTTGGATTTTGAATTTATGACATAGTCTTGCCAGCTTAAAATAAATATGGAATTTACCAAAGCAATGATCCCCGCATATCTTGCGGCAACTGCATAGAGGCCATTTTCCTCAATTCCGATAAATAACAATATTATATATCTGCTTCCTAAGTCGATTAGCCACCAGCTTAGTGTGTTTGGTAACAGCGGGAAAGAATAATTAATCAGTTCGTACACTTTTGCTTTACTTATATTTTTAATTTCAAATAATTTGAAAAAATTAATTTTATATATGGCAAATATGATGCTGATGAACTGTGCACACGCAATTGCCAGAATAATATTTCTTAATTCTATTGTGGAAAAGTAAATAAGTATTATTGAAAATAATATAAGTAAAAAAGCGTTTATGGTTCCCATGAGGGCATATTCTTTATTCAATGAAAGTCCTCGTAAACTTTGCTGAAAAAAAATGTAAAGGGTAAATGAACTTTGTATTAAAACTAGCTCAAAAAAAATTTTGTTTGCAAAAAGATTATTAAAAATAAATGCAATAAACACAAAAATTAATAGTCCGAAAAAAATAACTGAAAGGCCTGAGCTAAAAGCTTTTGCTGACTTTAAACTTTGTTTTTTTGGGTCGTGAAGCTCTCTATAGACCGCATCTGAAACCTGAATTGTAATTATTGGCGTGAGTATGGTTAGAGATGCTAAAATTATGTCATAAAGTCCTAAGTCCGACTTGCTTAAAAAAAAGGAATAAAAGGGTACAAGTAAAAAATAAATTACTTTTGAACCAAACGTTCCAACAGCATAGTAAAATAATGTATTAATTGTTTTTTTCATGAATTTAAGCTTGTGCTAAAACCCTTTGATTTAAACAATTTTCCGAAAATTCAAAAAGCTCTTTCTAGAAAGATAGAAGAAAATAAATGTAAAAATGGCGATTGATGGAAATAAAACTGTTTTTTTACCAAATATTTTTTTCTTCGGAATTAGTGCAACTTCATCATCGTATCTAAAAACAGAATTGGATTCCACAATCAAATCAGTCTTTGACTCAGTGATATTGTCAATTAATCTTAATTTTATATTTAAAATGTCGGACACATTTTCTGTTTGCCCATCAACGTATATTTGAGAGTTTCTTCCTTTTTCAAGATTTTCAGCAGAATATTTTTCAACAAGCTTGTTAATTTGACGAATAGTTTTATTGTTTTCCTCTATTTTATTAAGAGTCTCTTGAACATATGTGTTTGAGATCGATTTATATATAGGGTTAGAAGATAAATATCTCATAATTTTGTCAACTGTGGCTACTGATGAGCCATTGGAAAGTAAAAAAGATATTTTGTGTTGTTTTATATTATACTTAATTGTCTCATCTAGGTTGTTTGTATTATTAATAAGTACTTTCATTTGATTGTGATCCTCAAATAATTCAAAAAACCCTTTGGAACTGATAATAGGCTCAACGTAAATTTCTAAAAGCACCTCTTCACTGTTAAATTGTAATTTTTCGCTAAAAAAACTTATATCTCCTGATGATATTTTTTTCTGTAATAAATCAATAGAATTATAAAAATATATACTAGATCCGTGATTTAGATTCACTAAAATACTGCCTTCTTTTTCTGGTTGATATTCATTTTTATTCTCGTAAACTATTCCTAATATGTATGCAATAACAGTAATTACAAGTAAAATCTTCCATTTTGCAAAGATCTCAAAAACTAGTTTCATCGTCTTTTTAATGATGCTTCCTACAAACTGAGATATTAGTTTTAAGAATCTAAAAACGTCAATTTCTTCTTGATGGTCTGATGTTTTATTTTTTTTCATAATACTTTTTTAACGAAATTATTCGAAAGATATTTTAATTTATCATTATCAAATTTAGTTTATTTAGCTTATCTGCTACCTTTCTATTATTTGAAATTTTTGGAATCTTATTCTGCCCACCTAGTTTTCCAATTGATTTCATGTATTTATTGAATCCGCCCTTTTTTACAATATTAACCTTTGCTGGCGCAATAATTTTTCCAGAAACTAAATCCTGGTAATACTTGTTTTGTTTTTGAAGCGCCATATCAATATTTCTTTGAAAAGTTTGGATGTCTGGATTTTCTTGAGCAAACTCAACAAACCACTCATGACGAGCCATTTCACTTCCCTTTTTAAATTTTGGAGCAACAGTAAATTCATTTACAGTTTCGCCAGTTTTGACGCACGCCTCTTCAACAGCTAGCTCAACTTCTTTTACAATAACGTGCTCTCCAAATGCTGATAAAAATTGTGCAACACGTCCTGTGACAACAACCCTGTATGGCTTCAATGATGTAAACTTTATTGTGTCCCCTGTGTTATATGCCCAAAGGCCCGCAGTAGTACTAACTATTAAGACATAGTTTGTGTTCAAACAGACTTCTGCAATTGAAATTCTATCAAAAATATTAGAATAAAATTTTTTTTGTTCTATAAATTCATAAAAAATCCCGTCATTGAGAATAAGTAAAAGCTCTTTGGATTCTTGTTTGTCTTGAAAAGCATAAAAACCTTCGCTTGCAGGAAACAACTCAATGCTATCAATTTTTCTTCCAATCAAAGATTTGAATTTTTTCTCATAGGGTTTGTAATTAACCCCTCCGTAGATAAACAGTTTAAAGTTTTGAAATATAGTGCCAATTTTCTTTTGTTTCTTTTCTACAATCTTTTCAAAATACATTTGCACCCATGATGGTATGCCGCTTATAATTGTCATATCCTTGTCAATGGTTTCATCGATAATTCGCTCCAACTTGCTTTCCCAATCCTCAACAATATTTGTTTCCCAAGAGGGGAGCATCTTAGATTGCATGTAAAAAGGTATGTGATGAGCGGAGATTCCTGAAAGTCTGCCTATTGAAATCTCTGAAATTTTGTCTAATAATGGGGAGCCCTGAATAAAAATAAATTTTCCTTTAATGAAGCTGGTTTTTTTAGTTTGAGCAACATAATTTAAAATAGCGTTTTTTGCTCCATTCAGATGGTTTTTTAAACTATCTTTTGTTATTGGTATGTACTTTGATCCGGATGTAGTGCCTGAAGTAAGTGCAAAATAAATTGGTTTTCCAGGCCATAAGATATTTCCTTCTCCCTTTTTTACCCTTTCAATATATGGTTTTATTCCTTCATATTGCCTTACAGGAACATTTTTAACAAAATCCTTATACGATGTAATTTCTTGAAAATTATGATCTAAGCCAAAAGATGTCCTTTTTGCCTTCTTTATCAAGTATTTAAATTGTTTTTCTTGTGTTCGAATAGGGCTTAATGACCAGGTTTTGATGTTAAAAGCAGTTATTCTTGCTACGAGCCTTAGGAATAGTGAAGCAACCATAATTATTCAAAAGATAATATTGCTTCTGGATCTATAGGCAGTCCGTTCTTCCATATTTCAAAATGTAAATGAGGGCCAGAGCTAAGGACGCCCTCTTCACCTGAAAAAGCAATTACTTCTCCTGCTTTAACATTCTCATTTTGTGACTTTAAAGTCTTAGAATTGTGTTTATAAACGGAAATCAAGTTTTCTCCATGATCCAACAATATAACATGTCCTGTTTCAACAGACCACTCTGAAAACAAAACAGTTCCTGCTAAAATTGCTTTAACAGGTGTCCCGATATCCACAGAAACATCTACAGCAAAATGATTGTTTTCAATATCAAAACCGTCTGTGACAACTCCCTTAACAGGTGAGTAATAGCTTTTTGAATCGATTAAGAGTTGGTTTCGTGTTAAGTTAAACTTATCTTCATTATCAATATAGGCTCTCAGAATAGAGTCTTGTGGAATAGTGGCAACTATTTTCGCATTTTTAAAATCGTTTTGAATCAATGAGTCTTCTTGTAATCTTTGTGCGGTTTCTTTTGAATCGCCTCTTAAAACGCTCTCTATTGCATTGAAAAACTGGTCATTTAGCGCAAGCTCTCTTTCCAATGAGTCCGCTTTAACGGTAATTTTTGCAGCTGCGAGAAGCAAGTCTGTTGATGGGTATCCTGGGACATACTCCCTAACCTGTGTGAAAAAAATAATAGTTGTTGAAAATATTATAACTAAAATCGTGTAGAGAAAAGCGATTAGAAAAAGCTGAAAATTGTTCGTTTTTAAAGAAATGATTTCCTCAAAGGTTTCCTCATCAGAAACAATGACTTTATATTTTTGTAGAGACTTTTTCTTCTTAACAGACTCCTTAGATGTATTACTCATAATATTCAAAAATACTCAAAATACTTAATGTGTTTACAAGAATTTTGAATCGATTTAATTGGATTAAAATCATAATTGCTAACTTTGTTAAAAATTAATTGAAATGCTTCTATATTTTTTACCCAATGCACTAAGTCCAGGCTCAATCGTTATTATAGTCATAGCCGCTCTCATTCTATTTGGAGGTGGTAAAAAAATTGCTGAATTAATGCGTGGCACCGGAAAAGGAATCAAAGAGTTTAAGAAGGCTCTTAAAGACGATGAAGAGCAAGAAGAAAAAGATTAAAACTTAATTGATTTAAAAATAGCTTCAAGTTCAAAAATATAGTCTCTTTTTGTTGTGCCTGGAGAATAAACAAATCCCTCTAATATATAAAGCTCTTCTGGGTTGTTTTTGTGAGCAACCGTGTGATTTATAAACGGCCCCGCCATAAACTGATTTTTAACTTCCCATATTCCACGAGTTTCTGTTAGTTTCAAGCTTTCAGTTAATTGAAACTCTTTTGACTTGGGGATATATCCTTGGTCTGTGGACATATGTGTTTTTTCAATTGGTCCGGGAATAAATTTTTTAGAAATAGAGTCTCTTATTAAGTTGATATTTGGTTTATTTTTGTTTTTAATTTTAGAAATATAAAAATTTACACTGCCCTGCTCGGTATCTCTTCTGAACCACAAAAAATCATCTGAGGATTTAGCAACCCGGTAAGATGACGAAAACAAGATGTCAAACCCAAACTTTTCTTTAATTAATTTTGTTGGATTTTTGCTTTTTAGCACTCTTCTTTGTTTTTCAGCTATTTCATGAGCATAAAATTTAGATAATGCTTTATCCTTGCTGCTAGAAATTTGTTTCATTAATTTTTGTAGACTTACCGAACCTAAGTCAACAATTAACTGTGGTTTTGCATATTTATTTTTATAAGTTGCGAACCTTTCTTTACTTGAAAGCCCTACTTTTAAAATAGATCGCGAATTTGTCGCAAAACCCGAAAAAACAGAGGTTGGAATTTGCTTTAAATCAAAAATAGGCTCCATTTGTGGCAATCCGTAAATTGGGTAAGCAAACTCTTTTCTTATTAAATCCCCGATTTCGGAATCCCATAGATCATCGTCTATAACAACTGAAATTGAATTAATTGTTCCATTAGACTCAGGCAATAACAACTCAGAATTGTTTTCTTTGCATGAAAAAATAAGAATTAAAAAAGTAAAAAAAACAAATTGATTATTCATAATTCAAAAATAAAATTTAATTCTTTGGGATTTTTTTTGGAAAAATTATAATCTTTTGATTTTCCCTAATCTGATCTGTAGTTAAGTTGTTCCATTTTTTTATTTGTGAAACTGTAACTCCAAACCTATTGGCTATTTTACCAAGAAAATCTCCATATTTTATCTTGTAAACTAGTTTAGAATTTATGGAAAAGAGACTAGGTAAAGGTTTTTCTCTTAATTCAAACTCTCTTGTTGCTAGCTCATAAATATCTTTTTCGCTTTCTAAAAACTTTGAGCTTAGGCTGTCTGGAATATATATGTAGTTTTCCTGGCCTGCAACAACGGGGATGATTTTATGAACATAAGATGGATTAAGGTCAACAAGTTTATCCTCAGAAATGTTTAAAGCCTCAGAAATTTGATGCATAGAAACCTTTTGTGTTATCAATACAGAGTCTGTTTTGAAAAAGTAGTTAGAATTATTATCAATGTTTATCCCATGCTCTTTTGCATACTCTAAGACATATATTGTAGCAAAAAAAGATGGAATATAGTTTGCGGTTTCTTTTGGAAGGAATGGCCTAATATTCCAGTAATTTTGATAACCTCCTGATCGTTGAATTGCTTTTGAGATTGTTCTTGGTCCTGCGTTGTAAGAAGCAACTGCTAAGTCCCAGTCCTTGTGAATATCATATAGTTTTTTTAAATATCGTACCGCTGCCGTTGTCGATTTGACTGGGTCCATTCGCTCATCAACATAACTATTCATAACCAAGCCATTTTCAACTGCTGTATAAAACATAAGTTGCCATAGACCTGTAGCGCCAACTTTTGATGTTGCAGTAGGACTTAGGTTTGACTCAACAATTGGCAGGTATTTAAGTTCAACAGGAAGCTTTTCATTAGACAGCTTTTCGTGAAATAGCGGTAAGTAGAGCTCTAAGCTCCATTTGTTTTTATTATAAAAGTTTGATTTATGTGTTAGTTGTTGAATAATTTTTTTTTCAACCTCTTCGTTATAATACAACTCAATTAATGTCTTTTGGTTCAGTTTTTTAAACCTCTCTTGTATGGTGTCCCTGTCAAAGCTGTGCTCTTCAAAGTGAGTTTGACAAAATATAATGCTTTGGAAAAACAAAACAAAAAAACAAAAATTTAATACATTCTGAATCATTGCAGGGCTTTAATTCCAGGTAACACTTTCCCTTCTAAACTTTCCAGCATGGCCCCCCCTCCTGTGCTTATAAAACTTATTTTATCTTTAAGGTTAAATTTCTTTACAGCTGCTACAGAGTCCCCTCCGCCTACCAAGGAAAAAGAACCTTTTTTAGTGGCTACAGCCACGGCATTAGCAACAGCTTTTGTACCGCTCTGAAAAGATGACATTTCAAATACACCCATGGGGCCATTCCACAAAATTGTGTTGCTTTGTTTAATTACTTCAGCAAACTTTTTTCTTGTTTTTGTGCCAATGTCAAGGCCTTGCCAACCATCAGGAATATTTTGTATATCAACTTCTTTTTGTTTATCGTTGTTGGAAAAACTTTGGGAAACAATAACATCTATGGGTAAAAATATTTTAACATTCTTTTCTTTTGCCTGATCTATTATCTCCTGACAGTCCCCTAAACTTTCTGGTTCACAAATTGAGTCTCCTATTTTTCCTCCAGAGCTCAAAATAAATGTATAAGCCATACCTCCTCCAATAATAAGATTGTCTATAACTTTAAGCATATTTGCTATAATAGAGATTTTTGATGAGACTTTAGCGCCTCCAACTATAGCAGTTACCGGTTTCTTAGGAGACTCCAAGACTTTTTTTAAGCACAAAATTTCTTTTTCCAACAACAACCCAGGTGATTTTTCTGTAAAGTATTTTGCAATTGTACTTGTGGACGCATGAGCCCGATGTGTTGTTCCATAAGCATCATTAATATAGATATCTGCTAAAGATGAAAGTTTTTTAGCAAATTTTTCATCTCCAGCCACCTCCTCTTTATAAAACCTTAAATTCTCTAACAATAAAACTTGTCCTGGCTTCAAGGTTTCTGAAGCCTTCTTAACCTCTGGCCCGATACAATCTTCCACAAAAAAAACAACTAGGTCTAAAAGCCTTTCTAGTTCCTGTTTAATCCTTAATAATGAAAGCTTTTTGTCCCTTTTTTTGGGCCTTCCAAGATGTGACATCACAATGCAAGAACCGCCATTTTCTAGTATATAGTTGATGGTTGGAATTGCAGCTAAAATCCTTGAATTATCAGAGATACTATCGCCATTAAATGGAACATTAAAATCGACTCTTATCAATGCTTTTTTATTAATAAATGAAATGTCTTTAATAGGGGTCATGCTTATGATTTCTGTGGCAAATATAATTCTTTATCTTTGTTTTGAACAATCCGGAATGGCACTATCTCAGTTACAAAAGTCATGTGAAAATATCTCTGCGGGCAGAACCGCTTCTACTTACATGATTATAGGAAGTGGCTTAGAGACTGCACATGCCGCATTAACCGTTATTCGTGAAATTTTTAACAGCTCATTTTCAGGACTTGGCCTACACGATCAAAAGACTGCAATTGAAGCATTGGATAGAATTGCACATCCTGATGTACATTTCTTTTATCCCACTAACTCCACTTCCAAAGTTAAAAAAGCTTCTTCATCCGACTTTATAGAAGAGTGGCGAGCGTTTCTGAAAAAAGGTAAAAACTTATCTTTAAGTGAATGGTACTTAGAAATCGGCCTGGGCAATAAGCAAGGTGTTATCAACAATGGTGAAGCTGAAAAAATATCGAAGTTATCAGCGCTAAAGTCCTTTCAAGGTGGTCCAAAAATGTTTGTCATATGGATGGCAGAGAAAATAAATATTAGTGCTTCCAATAAACTTTTAAAGCTTTTAGAAGAACCTCCTGAAAAAACTGTATTTATATTATGTTGTGAGAGTGAACATGCTCTACTGGAAACCATTTCTTCAAGGTGTCAAAAAATAAACTTGAATTCATCACAAAGTCTTGACGTAAGCAAACTTGCACAACGCTTTGATAATCAATTTGTTAAATGGCTAAGAGCAGCTTTCAAAGCCAAAAAAGATAAAAGAGCAATAAATGACCTGCTAGCCTTCTCTGAATCAATTAGCAAAGAAACCCGAGAAGAGCAAAGAGCATTTCTATCATACTGTAGTGAAATTTTTAGAGACAGCCTACACTACAGAACAAAAAGCGAAGACAGCTCCAAAAAATATACTAATGAGCTAGACTTAAAAAAATTTGCTTCCCTTATAAATGAACTGAATATTAACGGCTTTTACCAAGTCCTTCAAAAAGCATATGAGGATATTGGAAGAAACGGAAACCCAAAAATTATATTTACTGATATCTCCATAGAACTAACAAGGCTGCTTCACAGAAAAACTTCGCAAGTTGAATAAAGGTTGGGCGGTAATAATAAACCCACAATCTAGGGCAGGTGCTACAAAGAAAAAAACTTCAATTATAAAGCGTCTTCTTAATTCGGAAAAAATAAACTTTTCGTGTTACAAAACACGAAGTGCTGGAGATGAGATAAATATTGTTGAGAGGGCGGTAAAAAAGGGTTTTAGGAAATTTATTTGTGTTGGCGGGGATGGGACTATTCAAAAAATTATTGCGGGTATTCAGATTCAAAAAGTCTGTGATCCAAAAAAAATTGTTATTGGAATAGTCCCATTAGGCACAGGAAATGACTGGGCTAAGGCGATTAGGGTTCCCTTAAACATAAAAAGGGCGATAAAAAAAATAAAGGAAGGGAAAACCAAAAAAAGAGATCTTGGCGTTGTTGTAATTAAGAATAAAAGAAAAATAAAAAAGAGGTACTTTATTTCCTATTCTGGTGTGGGTTTTGATGCGTTTATGCTAAACAGGTTAAGGCCATATAAATGGCTGGGAAAATATGCTTATTTAGCGTGCTCAATAGCAAACTTTTGGTTTTACAAAAACACAAAGGTCTGGATTAAAGGAGAAAAACTTAGTTTGTCAAAAAGTGTCTTTTTGTGCGGTGTAGGTGTTTCAAAATATACCGGCGGCGGAATGCAAATAATTAAAAACCCCGCAGGCAACAATGGCCTTCTGAATTTAACAATAGCACACGACTTTACTAAAATAGACATAATTAAAAATTTTTTTAATCTTTTTAATGGCTCTATTTTTAACGATCCGAAAGTTTTGACTGTAGTACGCAGTAAAATTAAAATAGCTCCTAAAAGCGGCTCTTTAACGTGTCATGGGGATGGCGAAATTTTCGGCAGTGGAAATTTGACGTTTTTTGTGCTAAAAAAACAAATTACCCATATTTGTTAGTTTTTTTCAAAAACAAACAAGTTTGAGGAATATTGGTTTGTAAATAATGCTTTTGAATTTGAAAAAAAGGCGATAAGGAAAGCGCGCAATATTGGCAGTCTAGATTTTTTATTTATTTCAGACAAGTAAGAAACGTAAAAAGCATCAAGCAACATTGGCTTTGAATAGCGAAAGGTCAAGCCTCTTTTAGCAAACATATTAATAACAGCTTTTTGATTTAAATGCCACAAATGTCTAGGAGTGTCATAACCAGCCCAAAAGGACTTATAAAATACAGCATCATAAGATTCGTAGTTGGGGACAGCGACAACCAACCTTCCTTTTTCCTCCAACAAATCAACAAGCATTTGTGATGTCTGATTAATGTTATGCACATGTTCTAGGGTGTGCCATGCCGTAATAGTGCTAAATAGTTGTCCTTTTTTATGAACATCAGAAAGCTGCTTATATACATTTATGCAACTTGTTGGAAAGATTGGCTCAACTCCAAAAACACGAATATTCGATTTGAAAATATTATGAATAAAAAATCCGTCTCCAGACCCAAAATCCAATAAATTTTTGCAGCTTTTTAAGTTTAAATGCCTTTTTTTGAATAAGAAATTTAATTTCCTAGAAAGCCTGTAAATAAAGTTAAATATTGAGGTGTTTTGAGAATGGTGAGATGTATATTTATCGGACTTATAATATTTGTATATTTTATTTTTTGGTGGACTTGGCAGAGTTTTCAAAAGCCCAGGATCAGATGTATTTGTTATAAAAAACTCTTCATTTGAGACTAAAAAGTCTTTTGTTTTGATATGTGTTTGCTGTTGTTCCACGTGAAACATTTACCTGCCCATATAAACCAGCAAAACCGAAATGTCGTTAGGGGAAACACCGCTAATTCTAGAAGCTTGGGATATAGTTTCAGGCTTAACTTCCAATAATTTTTCGAGTGCCTCCGCGCTGATTGATTTTACTTTTTTATATTCAAAATTGTTGGGAATTTTAACTGACTCAAGCCTATTTAGCTTGTCTGCATT
The DNA here is from genome assembly GCA_902525795.1 of uncultured Bacteroidota bacterium. GTDB lineage: Bacteria > Bacteroidota > Bacteroidia > Flavobacteriales > Flavobacteriaceae > MED-G13. The sequence continues at coordinate 39,049 of CABZIT010000001.1, read as the reverse complement.
TGCTTTTTCTTTTTCAATATAGCCTCTATATTTGATTTGTATTTCTGCTTGATCACATTCCTCTTTAGAATAGCTGTTAGCAGAAAAATGCGCTTTTATTTCTTCCACCTCTTGTAACTCTTTCAAACTAATTTTTGGTCTAGACAAAACTTTGTCTGATTTACATGACTGCTTAATTATCGCAGATTTTTTTGACGACAAAATGGGGTTAATTTTATTTGGTGGTAGGCTTTGATTTTTTAAAAAATGTATCAAAGAAGAGGATTTTTGTGTTTTTCTTTCACAAGCTTTCATTCTTTTTTCACTAGCAAGACCTAAAGCAAAGCTAAGCGGGGTGAGTCGTTGATCGGCATTGTCCTGTCTTAATAACATTCTATACTCCGCTCTTGATGTGAACATTCTGTAGGGCTCTTTGGTTCCTTTTGTTATTAGGTCATCAATTAAAACACCTATATATGCTTGGTCTCTTTTAAGAACAAAAGGAGGCTTCTTTCTAATTTTTTGGACTGCATTAATGCCCGCTATTAAGCCCTGGGAGCCTGCTTCCTCATAGCCAGTTGTGCCATTAATCTGGCCTGCAAAAAATAGATTATCAATTAATTTTGTTTCAAGAGAATATTTTAATTGTGTGGGAACAAAATAGTCGTATTCAATCGCGTAGCCTGGTCTAAAGAATTTTACATTTTCAAATCCCTCAACCTCTCTTAATGCATTGTATTGAACATCTTCAGGAAGTGAGGTAGAAAACCCGTTTACGTAAACTTCTACGGTGTTCCAGCCCTCCGGCTCAACAAAAAGCTGGTGTCTTTCTCTTTCTGAAAACCTATGAATTTTGTCCTCAATGGATGGGCAATAGCGGGGGCCAACAGACTTTATCCTTCCATTAAACATTGGAGATCTATCAAACCCTGTTCTAAGCATATCATGAACAGTTTGGCTAGTGTAAGTCATGTGGCAAGAAAGCTGTTTTCTTAATGGTTTTGTTTCGGACAAATAAGAAAACTTTTGAGGTTTTTGGTCGCCAGGTTGCTCAATCATTTTTTTATAATTTAAAGATCTTCCGTCAACTCTTGGAGGTGTGCCTGTTTTCATCCTCCCTGACTCAAACCCCAATGAAACAAGCTGCTCTGTAATGCCTGTTGCCGCTTTTTCTCCTGCCCTACCTCCTCCAAAATTTTTGTCCCCAACATGAATAAGACCATTTAGAAAAGTTCCGTTTGTAAGGACAACTGATTTAGATTTAATTTTAAGGCCAAGACCTGTAATAACGCCAATAAGCGCATTTTTTTCAATCCAAAGTGATTTAACCATGTCTTGGTAAAAATCTAAATTTGGGGTAGACTCCAACATCTCTCTCCAAATCTGAGCAAACATTGCCCTGTCGTTTTGTGCCCTTGGGCTCCACATGGCGGGGCCTTTTGATAGATTAAGCATTTTGTATTGAATGGATGATCTGTCGGTAACTATAGCGCTATATCCGCCCAAGGCGTCAATTTCACGTACAATTTGACCCTTAGCTATTCCGCCCATGGCAGGATTGCACGACATCTGGCCGATAGTTTGCAAATTCATTGTTACAAGCAGTGTGCTCGCCCCAAGATTTGCAGAGGCTGCAGCCGCCTCGCTTCCCGCATGACCACCACCAACAACAATTACATCGTATTCTTTTTTAAACATATCTCAGTTCCATGTGGAACATTTTTGCAAATATAAATTATTTATGCTTTTTCTTGAAAAAAGACAGAAAGCGATCCTCTTGCTTGCGCATCTCTTGCCTAGAATCTTTACTTTTGTCATCATATCCGAGAACATGAAGAACGGCATGTAAAAGAACCCTAACCATTTCATTTTCAATAGATTGACTATGTCTTTGGGCATTTTTGAAGACTTCTTCTGGACAAACAAATGCTTCTGCTCTTATTGCTTTGTCGTCGGAGTAGTCAAAAGTAATCACATCTGTGACAAAGTCATGGTTAAGATGATTGTTATTGACCTGCTGCATTTTAGGTTCCGACACAAAATAGAAAAAAAGCTTATCTATCGATTTTCCTTTAGAAACAATAACGGTATCAAGTAACTCAGCGACAGCAGACTCGTTTTTCAAAGAGAAATCAGTATTATAAGTAAAATGAATCATTTCTTAATACAAAACTACACAATCAATTGAAAAATTATTGTTTTATATTTGATAAAAATTCAACTTATTGTGAGTGAAATTCGTGTAAGATTTGCGCCGAGCCCAACCGGGCCACTTCATATTGGCGGGCTAAGAACAGCGCTCTTTAATTATCTATTTGCAAAGAAAAATAACGGCACTTTTTTGGTTAGAATTGAAGATACTGACAAAAAAAGGGAAGTCGCTGGGGCGGAAGATTATATTTTCAAGTCACTAGATTGGTGTGGGATGAAGGTAGACGAAAAAAACCCTGACAATAGCCACCGACAGAGCAGCAGAAAAAAGCTTTATCAGGCCAAAGCAAAAGAACTAATAAAAAAAGGTATGGCATATTATGCGTTTGATTCTGAACAGGAACTTCAAAGATTAAGGGAAGAGAATCTCGTAAATAAAAAAATATTCATGTATAACTGGAAAACAAGAAAAAAGCTCAAGAACTCATTAACGATGAGTAAAGAGGAGGTGAGCTCTATGGTTGGACAAGGCAAGCCGTTTGTTGTTCGATTTTTATGTCCACAGGACAAAAAAGTTGATACTAACGATTTAATTAGGGGGAAGGGGAGTATCGACTCCTCTATAATTGATGACAAGGTTTTAATCAAAGCGGATGGAATGCCAACATACCATTTTGCGAACGTAATAGATGACAACATGATGAGAATCTCCCACGTAATTAGGGGAGAAGAATGGCTTCCTTCCCTTGCACTTCATATATTACTTTACCAGGCTTTTGAGTGGGACCCTCCAAAATTTGCACATTTACCTTTAATACTTAACCCTAATGGCAAAGGCAAACTAAGCAAAAGATCTGCTGATAAATCAGGGTTTCCTGTATTTCCTTTAAACTGGAAAAAAGAAAAAACTTTAGGGTTTAAAGAGTCTGGATTTTTGCCTGCTGCTCTCAACAATTACATGGCCTCATTAGGGTGGACGGCAGAAAGTGGTAAGGAAATTATGGGTATGGACGAGCTAATAAAAAGCTTTAAACTAGAAAATGTAGTTTCAGCAGCGGCTAATTTCGACTTTAAGCGTTTGAAGTGGGTAAACCAAAAGCATATCACAAAAACACCTGACGAAGAACTTTTTAATCAAGTGGTTGCTTTTTTTCCTAAAACTAAAACGCTGGCAAAAACACAAGCCTTAATTGCCATTAACTTAGTGAAAGAGCGAGCAGAGACTATTTGCGATTTTTGGGGTCTCACAAAATACCTGTTTTATGCTCCTGAAACCTTTGATGAAAATGCAATTCTTAGGTTGTCCAAAGAAAAGATCTTAATTTTAGATCAAATCAAAAGAATAGCAGATGGGGCAAGGGGTAAACAGTCCTTGGATTTTGCAGAAAGATTTCTCGATGATTGCTTAGTTTGGGGTAACAAAAATAACATTAAAACTGCTAAAACAATGACTGCTTTGCGTCTAGCCCTTGTAGGGGGGCTTCAGGGAATTGAAATAAAAAAGATTGTATCTTTTATAGGAATAAGTGAAGTCTGTTCAAGATTAGAAAAACTTCAAGGCCATATTTCTTAAAACTAGACATTGTAATTTCTTTGTTTTTTTTATAAAAATATTTCTTTTTTATATAATATTGTCTCTTAATTTCAAAACTTAAAAACATGCTTGCTCTTATAATACTGCCCATATTTGTTGGGCTACTCTTTCTTACATTTTTTATAGTTAAACAACAATCCGCTGCGATAGTGGAAAGATTTGGGAAATTTGTTGCTGTTCGTCAGTCTGGTCTACAGATTAAAATTCCAATTATTGACATTGTTGCGGGTAGGCTGAGTTTAAGAATCCAACAATTAGATGTCGTTGTCGAAACAAAAACGAAAGACGATGTTTTTGTTAAGCTTAAAGTTTCCGTTCAATTTAAAGTTATTAAAGACAAAGTTTATGATGCCTTTTATAAGCTTGATAACCCGGCAGATCAAATTACTAGCTTTATTTTTGATGTTGTTCGAGCTGAGGTTCCTAAGTTGATCTTGGATGATGTCTTTCTAAAAAAAGACGATGTTGCTATCGCTGTAAAGTCAGAGCTTCAAGACGCTATGACCGAATACGGTTTTCAAATAATTAAAACCCTTGTAACTGACATTGACCCTGATGCACAGGTTAAAGAATCGATGAACAGGATCAATGCTTCTGAGAGAGAAAAGGTTGCTGCACAGTTTGAAGGGGAGGCTCAGAAAATTTTAATTGTTGAGAAGGCCAAAGCTGAAGCAGAAAGCAAAAGGCTTCAAGGGCAGGGTATTGCAGACCAAAGGCGTGAAATTGCCCGAGGTCTAGAAGACTCCGTAAAAGTACTAAATGGGGTAGATATTAACTCGCAAGAAGCTTCTGCGTTAATCGTGGTAACCCAGCACTACGACACATTGCAGTCTGTGGGTGCTGAGGCAAACAGCAATTTAATATTAATGCCTAACTCTCCTCAAGCGGGTTCAGAAATGCTAAATAACATGGTTGCTTCCTTTACGGCAAGCAATCAAATAGGTGAAGAAATGAAAAAGGCTAGAGTGAAAAAACAAAACAAAGAAGATGCTTAACTTTTTTTCAGCCAAGAGTCTCTAAGCCCAACAGTTTTATTAAAAATAGGGTTATCTTTTGAAGAATCCTGATCTACAATAAAATATCCCTTTCTTTGAAATTGAAAGCTTTCTCCAGGTTTGGTGTCGCTAATTGATGGCTCAGCAAAAGCCTCAACGACTGTAAGAGAGTTTGGGTTAAGATCTTGCATAAAGTCCCCCTCTAGGTTTGAGCCTGGAGACTCTTTCATAAATAGCCTGTCGTAAAGCCTCACAGAGATTTTAGTGCTTTCTTTGCTTGACACCCAATGTAGCGTTCCCTTAACTTTTCTCAAGCTTTCAGCAGAGCCTGATCCACTTTTGCTTTTAGAATCATACTCACAAAGAACTTCTACAACGTTACCCTGGCTGTCTTTTATACAGTCAACAGCCCTAATTATATATGCGCTCTTTAATCTAACCTCTTTGTCAATACTTAGTCTAAAAAACTTTCTATTCGCATTCTCTTTAAAGTCCTCTTTTTCTATATAGAGGTGCTTAGAAAAGGGTACTTCGCGAGTACCTGCAGACGAGTCTTCAGGGTTGTTTTCAGTAGACAAAACCTCTGTCTCATTTTCAGGATAATTAATAATGGTAAGCTTCAAGGGGTTTAAGACAACCATTTTTCTGTAGGCAACCTTGTTTAAATCCTCTCTAACACAAAATTCCAACAATGACACATCAATAATGTTTTCTCTTTTCGCAACACCAACTTTCTCAACAAAGCTTCGTATGGATTTTGGTGTGTACCCTCTTCTTCGCAACCCTGAAATCGTTGGCATTCTTGGATCATCCCAGCCAGAAACTATAGCATTTTCAACTAGCTTCGAGAGTTTTCTTTTACTCATGATAGTGAAGCTTAAGTTCAGCCTTGCAAATTCTCTTTGCTTAGGTCTGATTTTAAGCGCTTGTGAATTAGGGGGAAGAGAATCTAGAAACCACTCATATAGATCCCGGTGAGGCTTAAACTCCAAAGAGCAAAGTGAGTGAGAAACCTGTTCTATATAGTCACATTGTCCGTGTGCCCAATCATACATCGGATAAATGTTCCATTTGTCGGAGGTTCTGTGATGACTTTTATTTAACATCCGGTAAATCACCGGGTCTCTCATCAACATGTTCGCATTTGACATATCAATCTTAGCTCTTAACACATGTTCCCCTTCTTTCACTTTTCCTTCTTTCATCTGCACAAACAAGGAGGTATTTTCTTCAACGGACCTGTCACGAAAAGGACTGTTTTGACCTGGGGTTGTTGGGGTTCCTTTTTGAGCGGCTATTGCTTCAGAGGTTTGAGAGTCCACATAAGCCTTTTCTCTGCTTATTAAATAAAGTGCCCATTCATAAAGTTGATCAAAATTATCTGACGAATATGTTATCTTTTTCCAACTATAACCAAGCCACCTAATATCGTTTTTTATTGCATCTACAAACTCTTGTTCCTCTGCTGCAGGATTTGTATCATCAAATCTAAGGTAGACGGGGGCTTTGTAATGCTCCCCAAGGCCAAAATTTAGCCCAATTGCTTTGGCGTGCCCAATATGCAGATATCCGTTAGGTTCTGGTGGGAACCTAAAACAAAGGCTTCCTCTGTCGAGACCAGAATTAACGTCATTACTAATTATTTGTTCTATAAAATTCTGCCCTTTATTTTCCACAATAAATTGTTTTTAATAAGTTTACAAAGTTATCAAAAGAATAGTTAATGAAAGGTACGGTAAAAGTTGAAAATCTTAAAATCTTTGCTTATCACGGGTGTATGGAAGAAGAAGAGATTATAGGGAGTGATTACATCGTCAATATTAAAGCATACTGTATGCTTGCTGAAAAAGCTTTTTCTGATGATATCAGAGAAACTGTAAATTATGTTGACTTGGCAAGAATTGCTGAAAGAGAAATGGCTGTTCGTTCAAAACTCTTGGAATCTGTTGCTAAAAGAATTACGAGCAGCTGCATGAAAGAAATTGCTTTAATTGAAGAAGTTTTTGTTTCAATTTCTAAAGTCTGCCCACCAATTAATGCAGACGTGGAAACTGTCACGGTTGAAATCAGTGAAACGAGAGAAGCTTATTAAAAATTTGTTTTAAATTTGCGCTCGCTATGGCGCCTTGGCCGAGTGGCTAGGCAGAGGTCTGCAAAACCTTGTACGGCGGTTCGAATCCGCCAGGCGCCTCAACAAAAAACCCCTAAGTTAAATAGGGGTTTTTTATATATTAAAAATGTTTAAGTTATTCTGATGATGCGGTAGCTGCATTCATTTCTTCAGTAAATGAGGCAGAGTCATTGAATAAGGATGAGCTTGCTACTTTTCCATCTTCTCCCCAAAAATAAACAACATGCGTTGGAACGTTATATGTTTTTCCGCTTGCCTTTCCCGTACCGGTCCAAGTAAACCAAGCAAGAGTTACGTCAGCCATTGGATAAGAGGATGTCTGAACGAATGCTGTTCTTTCATTTTCTCCGTCTCCCCATGATAGACTTATGTCATCAAAAAGCTCGTGATGCATTGCAAGGTTTTTTACGTTTTCCTGAATCGGAATAGAGTCAAGGCTGTTGAGATATACAACAGCATCTTCAGCATATAGGCTTTCAATGGCTGCTGCATCATTTTCCATGTAGGAATCATATACACTTAAAATTGCCTGTGATTTTGGGTCATCAAAGCTAACCGTAACTCCTTGATTACAGCTAAGCATGGTAAAAGCAACTAAAACAACTAGTAAGATTTTTTTCATTATGAATTATATTAATTGGTTAAAGGTGAAAGATATAAATAATTTTTCAAAGCTGTATTATTAGCTTCCTTTAACAATTAACACAACCCCGGAAAGCATTAAAATTATAGAAATTATGGTATTTACTATTAAAATTCCTTTAGAGGTAAGAAGGTTTTTAAATCGATTCGCAACCGAAATCTTTATTAGGTCTGTTGCAAAATAAGATAGAAGCACAATAGCGAAAAAAAGAGAGAAGTCAGTAAAAGATTTTCCAATGGCCGGAGAGGAGACAATTAAAATTCCTCCCCAAAAGATAAAAACCCCTACATTTAGAATATTGATTGCAAAACCTTTGGCGACAAGCCCCAAATAATTTTCTTTAAACTGTTTGATTTTTGGTTGTTTTTTGTTTTTCCTTCTCCTGTTTATCCACGAGAATATACCATACAAAAACAATATCGTTCCTCCTAAGACAAACAGACCTTGCCTATTGCTTTCAACTTCCAAAAGCTGAAAACTTCCTAAATAACAAATCAATATAAAACAAGTGTCTGCAATAATCACTCCCAGATCAAAAGCTATTGCCGCTCGAAATCCTTTTGTAATACTAGTTTCAAGCAAAATCCAGAACACTGGACCCATAATAAAAGCTGTAAAAAACCCAACGGTAACAGGGGTTAGTAGATTAAAGTCCATAGACATTAATACAAATAAATAACGGACCCCCCTAGAGATACTTTTTCTGTTATTCTTTCTGTCTTACTATGGACATTTACCACTCCACCAATTCTTGCTATGGCTTCTAAACTTATTTGAACCCTAACATCTACCATAGATCCTGAAAGTGCAGACACCTCTCCATCTTCAACAACCATGTTTCTTGCATTAATTTCTGAGCCGGTGGCTGATGATGCTTCTAAATATGTTGAAGAACCCCGAAGAGTAATTTTTGCTCCTGCTGTAGATGTAACGCTTATTGAATTCAGCTCTACAGGGACATCAATCCTTGATCCTGTATGTCCTTTAATTTTCAGGTCTGCTTGTTTTATGGTGTCTTTTGAAAAAATGTTTGATCCTTCATGAGCAATAAAAGAATATAAATTTTTGTAATAAAGTTTTACCATTGTTCTGTCCCCTGAAAACCTTTTTTGCACATTCAGCCTAATTTTAAGATTCCCATTTTTATTCTTTACAACAACAAATCTTGTGTTTTCTCCCGATGCTTCAACTTTATTTTCTTCGGATTTAATTAATTCTACATTGATCCCATCATAGATTGAAAGCTTTGTAAACTCCCCAAGATTTCTGTTAATTTCTTCTTGTGACGTTAACAGAGATGGAATGATTAAAAGGGTAAGTATAAATCTTTTCATAAAATAAAATTATTAAATAATTATAAAATCTAAATGTTTTTTTACTAAATCTGCTTTTTTTACTTCGATTTTTATTTTGTCCCCTAGTGTATATTTTTTATTTGTTTTTGTTCCTAGAATTGCCTGTTGTTGCTCGCTGTAGTAATATTTGTCATCTTCAATATCTTTAATATATACCATTCCTTCACATTTGTTTTCTTCAATTTCCACGTAAATTCCCCAGTCTGATACTCCAGAAATTATCCCTGAAAAAGTTTCTCCTATTTTGTTTTTCATGAATTTTATTTGCATAAATTTTATAGAGTCTCTTTCTGCTTTTGCTGCGACCATTTCTCTTTCAGAACAGTATAAAGCTTTTTTTTGAAGATTTTTATCTAGTTTTCCGAAATGTTTATTTTGAATCTGATCTAGCAGACGATGAACTAGAACATCTGGATATCTTCTAATTGGAGAAGTAAAGTGAGTATAATTAGTAAAAGCCAAACCATAATGACCAATATTTGTTGTAGAATACTCTGCTTTACTCATACTTCTCAAGGCTAGTGACTCTATCAAGTTTTGCTCTTCTTTTCCTTTGATTTGACTCAAAAGCTTATTTAAAGATCTTGAAATTCCTTTAGAGCTTGTCAAATCTAAATTATACCCAAAACTTTTTACTATATATTTTAAGCTTTTTAGTTTTTCATTATCTGGAAGATCGTGAACCCTGTAAATATGTTTTTGATTTTTAATTTCATTAAATACCTCTGCAACCTTTTTGTTTGCAATAAGCATAAATTCTTCAATTAGTTTATTGGAGTCAGCGCTTTGTTTAAAGTATATTTCTTTGGGATTTTTTTCCTTGTCTAATATAAATCCAACCTCGGTTCTATTAAAATTGATTGAACCATTTTTTTCTCTCTCATTTCTTATTTTTTTTGCGATATCATCTAAGGCGATTATTGCTTCTACAATGGATTGGTCAACTTTATATTCTTTTCCAATTAGAGAGTTTTTTTTTGAAATTATATTTTTTTTGGTTTCAATAATTTCTTGTGCTTCTTGGTAACTAAATCTTTTATTACTTTTGATGATCGTTCTTCCGAACCAACTATTATTAATCTCACCTTTTTTATTAAAGTTAAATACAGCAGAAAAAGTTAACTTGTCTTCATTTGGTCTGAGTGAGCAAACCTTATTCGATAACTTTTCAGGAAGCATCGGAATCACTCTATCCACTAAATAAATTGATGTTGCTCGATTATAAGCTTCTTTATCCAATATAGTAGATGGTTTAACATAATGTGAAACATCAGCAATATGAATTCCTATTTCAAAATTGTTTTCATCTATTTTTTCAAAAGAAAGAGCATCATCAAAATCCTTAGCATCAATTGGATCAATAGTAAAAGTTGTTATTTCTCTAAAATCTCTTCTTTGTTTTATTTCTTTATTATCTATTTTTTCTGAAATTAACTCTGTGTAGGCTTTTACTTCCTGAGAAAAATCTATTGTAATTTCATTTTTAGCAATAATTGAGTCAAGCTCTGTTTGGTGATCTCCTGGTTCACCAAATACTTTAACTATTTTTCCAATTGGGGATAAATCTTGTTTTTTCCAATCTAATAATTCAACTAAAACTTTATCACCATCATTTGCTTCTCCTATATTGTCACTTGGAATAAAAAAATCTGTTTTTATTTTTTTATTCTCAATAATAACAAAGGCAAAGTTTTTATTTTTTTGAATAATACCTACAAATTGTGTTTTATTTCTTTTTACAAGGGAAATTATATTAGCAAGTAAGTGACCTTGTCTTTTTCTAGAAAGTATTTCAAATTCAACTTCATCCTCATGTATGAAATTAAAATTTGATTTTTTAATTTTTACTGTTTTGTAAATTCTATCACATAAAATATAAGCCTCTTTTCCCCCATGATCAATTACTCCTTTGTATGTTTTTATTTTGGACATATACCTTTTACAAAAGTATATCTTATATACATAACTGTTTTTGAATTTTTATATACTTATAAACATTCTATATATATATAATTTTATATTAAAAATTTTAAACTATATATTATAGTTTGTTAATATATATAACAACTTTCGCTAGATTTCATAGATGTTTTAGATATTAATATATTATTAAAACAAAATAAACAAGTAATAATTATTTAAATAATTAATAGTCAAGAAATTATATATAATATTAACAAAACGTATATTTATATTATATACAACTTTATTAATAAGTTATTTAAAAGTAATACTTAAAAACAATGGATTTTATATTAATAAATAAAGTAGTATTTGTGATAAATAAAATTGACTGTATAATATTTAACCATAGAACTTAAAATAAAGATATTTATAAACAAACATCAACTCTTTATTAACAGGATATGAATATAATTATTGGAAATGACCACGCAGGCGTAGAGATAAAAGAAGCAATCATTTCTTTTTTAAAACAAAGAGAAATTGATTATAAAAATGTAGGAAGTGATTCAAACGAAAGTGTTGATTATCCAGACTTTGCACACCTTGTTGCAAGTAAAGTGGATCAGAAAGAATTTGAACTGGGAATATTAATTTGTGGTAGTGGAAACGGTGTAGCTATGACAGCAAATAAACATGCTAACGTAAGAGCAGCCCTATGTTGGAATGAAGAAATAGCAGCCCTTAGTAGAAAACATAATAATGCTAATGTCTTGTGTTTACCTGCTAGATATATTTCACAAGAAAAAGCAATATATATAGTAGACGTTTTTATTAATGAAAGTTTCGAGGGAGAGAGACATAAAAGAAGAATTAATAAAATTTAATAATGAAGATTGTTGTTAAGAATTTTCATGATCTAACAACACAAGAACTTTATAATATTTTACAATTAAGGTCTGAAGTTTTTGTGGTTGAACAAGAGTGTATTTATCAAGATATTGATGGAAAAGATCAAAATGCTATTCATGTTTTTTTTACAGAAAATAATAAAACTATTGCATATTCAAGAATATTTAATGAAGGGGAATACTTTGAAAATCCAAGTATAGGTAGAGTGGTGGTAGACAAAAAAGAAAGAGGCAAGGAGCTTGGGAAAAAAGTAATGATAGAAGGAGCAAAATATATAAAAGAGAATTTTACAAATAAGAATATCGAAATTTCTGCTCAGAAATATTTAAAAGAATTCTATACTGACCTGGGGTATGAATTTACAGGAAATGAATACTTAGAGGACGGAATTCCTCACATAAGAATGATAAAACACCAATCTATTTAGAAACAACTTTAATTTCTACCCTCCTGTCTTTATCTTCACTTCCTCCTAACGGAAACCTATGCGCTAATCCTTCATAGGACATACGCGTTCTGTTAATACCCTTTTCGATGAAAAAGTCGTAAACATATTTAGCTCTAGCCACTGAAAGATTTCTTTGGTTTGTTTTCTTGTCAACAGCATCAACAGTTCCATCTGTACAACATACGTGACCTTGAATAACAAAAGAAAAAGTCTCCTTCTTTATTGTTTCAGCAACATCATCTAAAACCTTTTTGGATTTTCTTGTTAGATAACTATAGCCAGTAATAAAAAGAACATTTTCAAGAGCAAAGGCTTCTTCTTCTTTATTATCTAGATCAATCACTTTTTGTGTTATCGTTTGTTTTTCAGGATAGCTAACCACTATATCAACACGCCTGTTTAAAGCCCTTATAATAGAAGGGTCTTCTTCATCAATAATGGTAAGAAGTAATTCTCCTTTGCCGTCAACAGTAGATATTTTTTCTGGAAAAAAAGAACTAGACTTAAACACCTCTTTAATTTGATTTGCTCTATTTTGTGAAAGAGTTAAATTGTAATTTGTTCCGCCTCTGTCGTCGCAGTACCCAAAGATTTCAATTTGAATAACACCTTCTTTTTCTACTTCTACCAAGAACTGTTGTAAGCGGATCTTTTCGGTTTTTGAAAGGGTGTATTGATCCGTATCAAAAAAAACAGTATGCTCAACGTTAAATTGTCCTTGCAAGAAGCTGAACGAAAAAGCAAACAAAGAAAATAAAAGAATTCTCAAGACGACACTTTTTTATATAACGACAAAAATAAGGTTTTAATATTTTTTTGTAACAAACTAAAAACAGGAACATCTTTACAGTGATAATTAATTATAATATTACCAGAACTAAATTTTTCTAATTCATCAGACTTGCGTAAGCACTCTCTCATTAATCTTTTAATTTTGTTTCTCGTGTTAGCCTGAGCATGAGCTTTTTTTCCAACAACTACAGCAACTTTTTTACCAGATTTAGACAGATTTTTGCTCGCTAGAAAGTAGATGGACAAATATTTATTTGAGACCCTTTTACCTAAGGCTAATACTTGTTCTATTTCTGCGGAAGACTTTAAAGAACTACCTTTATTTAGTTTAAAGACCAACTTGTATTGTATTATTGATTTTATCAACATCGGCTACAACACCATGAGGATCAATAGTTATATAACTAATATCTTCTTTGCCAAAGGGAACATCAAAAGTATAATATGGTTTTGCCCAAGACCAAGAACTTTTTGTGATCATTTCTTCAGCAGGTTTTCTTCCCCGCATCATTGTTAGTGGGATGTAGTAAGTTTGACTAGATCCATCTTTTAAAGAAACTAGTACTTCCACAGGCATTGGCATTTGACCAATTCTTTGAAGGGTGATGGACGTAGACTCTTTTGTTGAAACAAAAGAATTGATTGAATAGTCAATAGTCTTTACGGTTTGTATCCAATCCATTAGATACCAGTCAAGCTCAAAGCCTGTTACTTTTTCACAAACCCTAATAAAATCATTAGGATCCGGATGTTTAAAAGCCCAGTCGTGATAATACCTTTTTAAGATTTTTTTAAAGTTGTCATCGCCAACAATATATTTAAGTTGAGACATAAAGATAGAACCTTTGTCGTAGGCCGAGATCCAATATCCTTCACCAAATTCATATCTGTCAGCATGAGTTGTAAGTGGCTCTTCCATTCCACTTAGCGCCCAAGGGATATAGTCTCTGTATGCAGCAATATTAGGAATGTCTTTTCCCTCATTTAAAAGCTCGTTGAGACAAACGTCGTCAATATAGCTTGTAAAGCCTTCATCCATCCAGGCGTGTTTCGACTCGTTTGTTGCCATTAAAAATTGAAACCAAGTATGCGCAATTTCGTGAGAGGTAACACTCAACAATCTTCTGTAATCATCATATTCATAGCCTGCTATAAAAGTGCTCATTGCGTATTCCATACCGCCATCTCCACCCATGATAATTGAATACTGATCATAGGGATATTTGCCAAGATTTTCACTAAAAAACTCCATCATTTTCACAGAGGGCTCTTGAAAATCTTTCCAAAAACTAACATAAGGACTCGACTCTTCATAGAAAAAATGTAGGTCAGGGCCGTCAGGAACCTTTTTGATATCATGAATAAAATTTGGATCAGCAGCCCAGCTAAAATCATGAACTCTAGGAGCAATGAAATTCCAAGAAATCTTATCCCCATGTACAACATTTTCTTTCAGCGGCGCATATCCATGACCAATTAACTCGGGGTTTTGCAGATACCCAGAAGCAGCAACCACATAGTCTTTGTCAATATTTAAGGTTACATCAAAGTTTCCCCACACCCCATGAAACTCTCTTCCAATATAAGGGTTGGCGTGCCAGCCCTCTTTGTCATATTCGCAAAGTTTAGGATACCATTGTGACATAGAAAATTCAACACCATCTTTGTTCTGTTTTCCTGAGCGCTGCACAACAGCGGGAGTTTTCGTAAAGAAAGACATCTCCAACAACGTGTTTTGTCCTGGGAGTAAAGGCTCATTTAGGTCCACCTCAAGAATGGTTTCTTCAGTAATATATTTAACACCTTTCCCGTCTTGTTTCAGCGATAAGACCTTAACGTCGCCCCAGTCTTCAGGACCCAGCTTTGCAATTTTGTCCGCAACACCCCTCCTTTCAAAACTTGCATGACTCGAAGCCAATACTTGATCTGTCCCAGGCTTAAAGGCATTAAAGTAAAGGTGATAGAATACGCGGTGAAGGGTGTCTGGTGAGTTGTTTGTATAGACTAGTTTTTGTTCGCCATTGTAAGTGTGGTCTTTAACATTTACATCAATTTCCATTGTGTAGTCCACATGCTGCTGCCAATAGCTGCTTTGAGAGAAGCTAAAACTACAGCAGAAAAGAAAAAGAAGAAGTGTTTTTTTTCGCATTACTTTTATAGTGTAAGTAGTATAAGTTTTTTCATAAATCAAGCAGAGTTAATTTTTCATTTAGCCGAATTCCATGATCCGTTTTTTTAAGCGAGCACAGTTCCACGAAAGCATCGTGTTCGAAGAATAAAAATACGTTATTTTCATGGCAAAAATTTAAGAACAATTCTTTTTCTTTTAAGGAAATCAGCGGTCTAATATCATAGCCAGGAATATAAGGCAATGGCACATGGCCGAGGGTGGGAACAAGGTCAGCAGCAAAGGCAATTTTTTGTCCTTTATAACTCACAACCGGTATCATTTGTTTTTCAGTATGACCGTCCACAAACAACACATCAAAGCCAAGATCAGAATTGGTCAAATAGCTTTTTCCATCCTTCTCTAAATAATGCAATTGACCTGATTCTTCTATTGGCAGAATGTTTTCTTTTAAGAAAGAGGCGCTTTCTCTTTTGTTTGGGTCTGTTGCCCAGTCCCAATGGCCCTTGTTACTCCAATAGTTTGCATTTTTAAACGTGGTCTTGAAGAAGTTTTCTCCAGACCGAATTATTCCACCACCGCAATGATCAAAATGTAAGTGCGTTAGAAAAACATCGGTAACATCATCAGTATGAAACCCGTGTTTTTTTAATGAGGACTCCAACGAATCTTCTCCCCACCGATAATAATAACCAAAGAATTTTTCGCTTTGTTTGTTGCCCATTCCCGTATCGATCAGTATAAGCCTGTCTCCGTCTTCAATAAGCAAACAGCGCGCAGCAATTTTTACCATATTTTTATTGTCAGCTGGATTGGTTTTTTGCCAAATAGCCTTTGGAACAACGCCAAACATGGCGCCTCCATCAAGCATAAAATTACCAGCAATGATGGGGTATAAATTCAATTGAAATATATATTTAGTATTTTTAATAAATATAAAATAATATTTTGAAGAAGTTAGAGAGAACATTGTCGTTGCCTGGCGCTATTGCTGTCAGTATAGGAGGGATGCTCAGTGGAATATTTGTCCTCCCAGGGCTAGCCGTTGGCATTACAGGCTCCTCCGTGTGGCTTGCTTTTCTTGTGGCAGCATTATGTATATTGCCTGCCGTTCTTTCAAAATCTGAACTAGGCACTGCAATGCCAAAATCAGGTGGAACTTACGTATATATTGAAAGAGCGTTTGGGCCACTATTTGGAACCATTGCAGGAATTGGCCTTTGGCTCTCGCTGCTTTTAAAAAGTGCTTTTTCTTTAGTTGGTCTTAGCTTCTATTTATATGTGGTGGTAAATATTGATGAATCGTACACAAGAGCAATAGCCTTGCTGGCCCTTCTTTTAATTGTACTGTTAAATATTTTTGGTTTAAAAAAGGTTGAAAAGACACAGCTTTTTATCGTGTCAATTAGTATAATTTCACTAATAGTAATCGTTGCTTTAGGTTTTAGTTCTTTTGACACTAAGCTTACCGAACCAGTATTCATTGACGGAGGAGACGGTTTTATTGCAGGGGTTGCTTTTTTATATATTTCTTATGCTGGTGTAACAAAAATTGCAGCGATCGCGGGAGAGATTAAAAACCCAGCCAAGAACCTTCCACTTACCATGATCATTTCATTGTTTTTGATTACCACCATCTATTGTTTGGTAGCACTTGTTTTGGTGGGCAATGTAGAAGCTTCAATTTTAGCAACAGACATTAAGCCCATACATACACTCTTCCAAACTATTGGAGGAGAAACCTTTGGATTAATTGCAGGAGTTGTTGGTGTGTTAACGTTGCTTTCTATGGTAAACTCAGGTGTTTTAGCTTCATCAAGATTTCCTTTTGCCATGTCTAAGGATGGTTTGCTTCCTGGCTATTTGGCAAAAGTTAATTCAAAATTTATGACCCCGGTGTCAGCGATTCTTACAACATCAACTTTAATCGCTCTTGCAATTATTTTTTTAGATGTGGTTAAGATTGCAAAACTTGCAAGCGCCTTCAAAGTGTTGATGTTTATCTTCAATGAGCTGACTGTTATTGTTTTAAGAGAAACAAATGCCCAGTGGTACAAGCCAACCTTTAAATCTCCCTTGTATCCATGGGTTCAAATTTTCGGGATAGGAAGCGGAATAGTTCTACTTGCATACCTTGGCATCATGCCTGTCGTTTCTGTATTAGGGGTTGTTGTTTTAGGCTTTTTAATCTTTCTTGCTTATGGTAGAAAATCAGACAGAAGCGGTATAGCCTCTAGTTATGGAATTTTTTCTTCTTTTTTTAAGGGCGCTTCAAAAATCAGAGAATATTCTGATGAATCAGAAGACGCTGAAGGCGCTATTTCTACGGACGCAGAAGTTGTTGTTCCACTGCTTGGCGAAGAAACATCCCCTGAAATGTTGGTGGAAATCGCAGCAGCAATAAAAAGCGCAAATATGGTCCAGGCATTTGATGTGACCGAGGTTCCCAACCAAACGGATGCCTCAGTGTTTATGCAAGATTCACCGGAATCGACATCTTTAAAAAGAAGAATCAAAAGCCTCTCTGAATCCAAAAAGCTTTCTGTTGGCTTTGATGCAGTAGTAACCTATGAGCTTTCCGAAACCATCAACCGACTGAGCTCTCAAGAAAGCTGTAAATGGCTTGTGATGGGTTGGGGTGCAAGGCCAAACTCAGGCATCTTTATTAGCAACCCCATTGGCTGGTTGCTGGCGAACATAAACTCTAATTTAGCCTTGTATAAAGACAATGGAGTTAGATATATTGGAAAAGTAGTACTAGCCCTCCGCCCTGGAAGGAAGGATAAAAATTTCATTGGAATTGCCAACAATGTATGTAAACATTTTGGAGCTAGTTTAACCCTATTACATGTTGTGCCGGAGCAGAACAAAACAGCATCAACGATAAAAACTAGATCTGAGAAAAAGCTTAAGGAAGCAAAAGTAAAAGCAAGTGTTTCCGTTGTAAAAAGTGACAGCCCGGTTGAAACAATTGCAGACATTTCTGCAGGCTACGACTTGTTAATTTTAGGAACCCCAGAAAAAAACAATTGGATTAAGGTTTTGTTTGGAGGGGGTAAAGACAAATTTACTGAGCGCGCAGCTTGTTCTGTGCTGCGCCTTACCTTAAAAGACTAGTCGTTTAGTTTTAGTACAGCCATAAATGCTTCTTGAGGAATCTCAACACTTCCCACCTGGCGCATTCTCTTTTTCCCTTTTTTCTGATTTTCTAACAGTTTTCTTTTTCTTGTAATATCTCCTCCATAACATTTTGCCGTCACATCTTTACGAACAGCCTTGATGGTTTCTCTTGCGATTATTTTGGTTCCGATAGCAGCTTGTATTGGCACATCAAACTGTTGCCGAGGGATAAGCTCTTTAAGTTTTTCACAGATTCTTTTTCCAATTCGATAAGCATTGTCAGCATGTAACAGTGCCGACAGAGCATCTACGGGTTTTGAATTAAGCAAGATATCCACTCTGACAAGTTTTGAAGTAACTAGCCCTATAGGAGAATAGTCAAAGGAAGCATAACCTTTAGAAACAGTTTTAAGGCGGTCATAGAAATCAAAAACAATTTCTGCCAAAGGCATATCAAAAATCAACTCTACCCTAGTTGTTGTCAAATAGGTTTGGCTTTTTATCACCCCTCTTTTTTCTATGCATAAAGACATAACGTTACCGATAAAATCAGACTTTGTAATGATAGAGGCCTTAATAAAGGGCTCTTCAACCCTGTCAAGTGAAGACGGCTCAGGAAGATCAGAGGGATTGTTTACCAAGATAATTTGGTCAGGTTTTTTCTTTTTATAGGCCTGATAGGAAACATTTGGAACGGTTGTTATTACCGTCATATCAAACTCCCTCTCAAGACGCTCTTGAATGATTTCCATATGCAACATTCCTAAAAAACCACAACGAAAACCAAACCCTAATGCCGCTGAGCTTTCAGGGGTGAAGACTAAAGAAGCATCGTTTAGCTGTAGCTTTTCCATTGCCCCACGAAGCTCCTCGTAATCTTCAGTGTCCACAGGATATATGCCAGCAAAAACCATAGGTTTTACATCTTCAAAACCCGAGACAGCTTCGTTGGTCGGATTCTCAAAATCAGTAATCGTATCCCCTACTTTTACCTCTTTAGCTTCTTTAATTCCAGTGATTAGATACCCAACATCACCGGCAAGAATTTCATTTTTAGGACTTTGCTTTAAATTAAGCGTTCCTACTTCATCTGCAAAGTAAGATTTTTCAGTAGCTAAAAATTTAATTTTTTGCCCCTTACGAATCGAGCCGTTTATAATTCTAAAATAGGTTTCAATTCCTCTGAACGGATTAAAAACGGAGTCAAAGACTAGTGCCTGGAGAGGTTCATTAGCCCCCCCTTTTGGAGCAGGAATTACCTCGATGATTGCTTTTAAAATGTTGTCAATTCCAAGCCCCGTTTTTGCACTAGCCGGAATCACATCTTCTGCTTTGCAGCCAAGCAGGTCTACAATATCATCGGTTACTTCTTCGGGGTTTGCACTAGGAAGGTCAACCTTATTTAATACAGGAATAATTTCTAGATCATTTTCCAAAGCGAGATATAAGTTAGAAATAGTTTGCGCCTGTATGCTCTGCGCAGCATCAACAACTAAAAGAGCTCCTTCACAGGCCGCGATGGAGCGAGAAACCTCGTATGAAAAGTCAACATGACCGGGCGTGTCAATAAGGTTTAGAACAAAATCTTCTTCTTCATATTTATAGTACATTTGAATAGCATGAGACTTGATGGTTATTCCTCTTTCTCTTTCGAGGTCCATATTATCCAAAAGCTGATTTTGCATTTCTCTTTCGGAGATAGCACCAGTGAATTCTAGAAGCCTGTCAGCCAAGGTGCTTTTGCCATGATCAATATGGGCAATAATACAGAAGTTTCGAATATTTTTCATCAGAAAATTAGATTCGGTAAAAGTAAGTAAAAATTATGGTTCTTTAGTGTTTGAAAGACTTGCCTATCTTTGCATTGTAAAAACAGAGCTTTGGTAAAAATAGGTAACATAGAGCTTGGGGAGTTTCCTTTATTGCTTGCCCCAATGGAAGACGTGAGTGACCCGCCCTTTAGAGCGCTATGTAAAGAAAATGGAGCGGACGTTGTTTATACAGAATTTATTTCCTGTGAAGGGCTTATCAGAGACGCTGCAAAAAGCGTTATAAAACTCGATATATACGAGAAAGAAAGACCTGTTGGAATACAGATTTTTGGAGCAAATTTAGATTCAATGCTGCAAGCGGTAGATATAGTTGAAAAATCTAATCCAGATATCATAGATATTAATTTTGGGTGCCCTGTAAAAAAAGTTGTTTCAAAAGGAGCAGGGGCAGGGATTTTAAAAGACATAGACAAAATGGAAAGATTGACAAAGGAGATCGTCGAAAGAACAAACCTTCCGGTCACTGTCAAAACAAGACTTGGCTGGGACCACGACTCTATTAAAATTATTGAAGTTGCGGAAAGACTTCAGGATGTAGGTTGTCAGGCAATTGCAATACACGGTAGAACTAGGTCTCAAATGTATAAAGGTGATGCCGATTGGAGTTATATCGAGCAGGTAAAAAACAATCAAAGAATGCGTATCCCAGTTTTTGCAAATGGAGATATAAACTCACCCGAAAGAGCTATGTATGTTAGAGATTCCCTTGGCTTAGACGGCGCGATGATAGGAAGGGCATCCATTGGAAACCCTTGGTTTTTCAAAGAAGTTAAACACTTTTTCAGCACAGGTAACCAATTAGAGCCAAGCTCCATACAAGAGAGGGCAAGGGTTGCCAAAAGACACCTAGAGATGTCTGTCTCTTGGAAAGGAGAAAGGCTCGGTGTTTATGAAACAAGAAGACACTACTCAAATTATTTTAAGGGAATAGAAAATTTCAAACCATTTAGAACCAAGCTGGTTACTACGGAAACGTCAGTAGAGGTATTTGAAGTGCTCGATTCTATTGTTGCAAACTTTTCGTAAGGTTTTTTTTGATCAGTGTGGAAACAGAATAAGAAACCGCACCTCCAACAATAATGACTACAATAAAAGTTAGAACAAAATTCTTTAGCTCAAAAGAAACTGGATATGGAAGGTTTGGTGCTAGGTTTAATATTGAGAAATAATTTTGAATAGATAATAATACAGACCCTAAAGCCAGGCCGCCAAAGCACCCAAAAACAGTTATAAAAAGCCCATGAAAGGCAAACAAAACTCCTGTTTTTTCTTTTGTTAGCCCCAAAATAGACAGAGTCTTTAAGTTGTTTTTCTTTTCTAAAAAAATCATTATCAATGCACCAAACATATTGAAAAGAGCTACGACAACAATCAGGCTAAAAATTAAAAGAACCGCCAGTTCTTCTGTTTTCAGCATCTTGTACAAAACTTCGTTTTGCTCAAGTTTAGTTTTTATGTAAAAATCATTTCCAAGCAAGGCTTTCAAATTCTCAGTCTTGTTTTCTGAAACTCTATCATACACCTCAATGCTGTTCACCTCATTTTCTTTCATTCCAAAAAGTTTTTGACCAAATGAAAAGTCTGCGTAGACAAGATTGTTGTTAAGCTCTTCGTTTAAATTGAAGATCCCAGATGAAACAGCTGTACGGCTGTTATAAATATCCCCTGCTTGAAAAGCCTGACCTTTTCCAGCAACAGGCACAAAGAAGTTTATAGGGTTTTCATAGTTGTTTAGGCTTACACCAAGATCGTAGGCAAGCCCCCAACCAACAACAACTTCTTCAACTTTTTTTGGCCATGCCCCAGCATATAAAATGGAGTCAACATTTCTTTTAGAAAAATTTTTATCCAAGGACTTAATAGTAATAATCTTTTTCCCACCATTAATAGACATGACAGCTCTTTCAGAAATACATTTTACATAATCAATACTAGCATCTGACAAAACAATTTTCATGTTTTCGTCTAAGACAAATCTTTTACCCTTTTTTGAGCTGATTTCAATGTTCGGAGAAGCGTATGACAAAAACTCAAGACTGTAGTTTTTAAGGCCACTAAAACCGGATAATACGATTATCATCGCAGCGGAGCTAAACACAACGCCAAGCAAAGCTAGAATAGACATGTAATTGACAGCTTTATTTTTACTTTTTGAAAGAAAATATCTTTTGGCTATGTATAGTGTGAAATTCAACTTTTCGGTTTTAGGGGGTTGTCTAACCCCTTTAGCGATCTTTCAATGTTTTCAATATAGTCAAGTGAATCATCAAGCTTAAAGAAGAATTCAGGAACCCTTCTTAATTGTTTTTTTGATCTTATTGCAATTTCGTGCCTAATTCTTGGCCCAGTGGAAACAATTTCTTTAAGTACTTGTTTGCTCATTTCAGCCGGAAAAACGCTTAAGAATATTTTTGCAACAGAAAGATCCACACTTACCTTCACCTTCGTTATCGAGACCAAAATATTTAAATGACCTCTTGTTTTCAGCCTGTCTTGAATCACCTCCGCAATATCTTTTTGCAATAGCTTAGACACCTTTTTTTGCCTTGTTGACTCCACAGGGTAAAAATAGACTATTTGTCTAAATAATATAAATAAAAAGTAACTTTGTATTGTGATAAAAAAAATTGAACATATTGGAATTGCGGTAAAAAATATTAATTCTTCAACATCTCTTTTTGAAAAACTGCTAGGCAATAAACCATACAAGACAGAGAAGGTTGATTCGGAAGGGGTGAATACAACCTTTTTTGCGTTAAGTGACCAAAAAATAGAGCTACTCTCATCAATAGCCAAGGACTCTGCAATCGAAAAGTTTTTAGAATCAAAAAAAGAAGGCATTCACCACATAGCCTTTCTTGTTGACAGTCTTGCGTTTGAA
Organism: uncultured Bacteroidota bacterium; assembly: GCA_902525795.1. Taxonomy (GTDB): domain Bacteria; phylum Bacteroidota; class Bacteroidia; order Flavobacteriales; family Flavobacteriaceae; genus MED-G13. Next base: position 16,186 of record CABZIT010000001.1, on the reverse strand, counting down.
ATTAATAGGTTAGAAAGCTTAGGTTTTCAGTTTATTTCTAAAACGCCTAAAAAGGGGGCGGACAATAAAAAAATAGTCTTTTTACACCCAAAGTCCACCAATGGTGTTTTGGTTGAGCTTTGTGAGGAAATATAATATTTTTGACATTTTAAAAACATTCGTTAATATTGCAAACTATTTGGTCCTATAGCTCAGTTGGTTAGAGTAGATGACTCATAATCATTTGGTCCCTGGTTCGAGCCCAGGTGGGACCACTATTAAACCCCTCTACAAGAGGGGTTTTTGTTTTTATCATTCAAAAATGGTGTATGTGGGACACATACATCTTTTCTACTGGTCAAGGCTGTAGTATAATGTGTACTATTTTATACAAAAAAGCGAATGTGCTGAGACACTTTTTGATTGAACTAATAATTTATTTATATTAGTTGACATGAAAAATCTTATTTTATTATTACTGTTTATTCCAATTATTTCTTTAGGGCAAGAGTATGAAATTAAAGCTAATGCAACAGTTGCTTTCTCAAAAACCTGTCTTGACAAAGCTTTTAAGGCTGTAAACGGGGGAGACCGAGTTGCTTTTAAAAAATTAAAGAATGAGGGGTGTATAGCTATCCCAGGGGATAAAGGCAAAGGTCTTTCAGGAATAAGAATCGTGTTGGTTGATAGGGGTTTAACTGAATCAAAATTTCATTTGAAAGGTTATCCTAATAGCTATGTATGGCTTTTTAATGATCAAGCCATAAAGGTTAAATAATCGATCAAAGAAGATTAGTCCAAACCGGACTGTAACCAACTTAAATTAAAAAAAGTTTTTCTGCTGATACACTTTTTGATAGTACGCAGAGGGGTACCAATTTATTTTGCAACTTATCGATTAATATAGTATTAAAAAGTTGGTTCTTGTATAGGTGGGACCACCTTTAAAACCCCTCTTCTTGAGGGTTTTTTTGATTGAAAATACTTATCTTAGCAGGCCAACTAAAAGCTAAAAAATGAAAAAAATATTATTAATTTACGCACTATTTTTAATAGTTTCTTGCAAGCAAGAATCAACAATGGACCCAAATATTAACCCGTTTTTTCAAGAATGGACAACCCCTTTTGAGGTACCACCATTTCTAGACATAAGAGATGAGCACTATATGCCCGCTTTTGAAAAAGGGATGGCAGAGAACCTTGAGGAGATTAATTCAATTGTGAGTAATGCCGAAGAGCCAACTTTTGCAAATACCATTGAAGAGCTTGAAAGAACAGGGGCGCTCTTAACAAAGGTACAGCGAGTTTTTTCCAACTTGGCAAGCTCCAACACAAACCCACAACTACAAGAGCTGCAAAGAGAGTTGAGCCCTATGCTTTCAGCACATTATGATAAAATTACTTTGAACCAAGACCTCTTTAACCGCATTGATCAAGTGTGGAAATCAAAAGAGGATGCAGGCCTGACAAAAGAGCAAGAAAAGCTTTTAATGGACACTCGTAAGTTATTTGTTAGAAGCGGGGCTTTAATGAATGAAGTGCAAAAACAAAAAATATCAGAATTAAATTCTAAAATATCAGAATTATCAACAGCATTTGGACAAAACCTGCTTGCTGAAACAAATGGTTTTGAGATGATTTTAGACAAGGAAGATTTAGAAGGGCTTTCTGAAGGGGTTATTTCAGCGGCATCGGAGGCAGCGTCAAAAAAAATGGAAGAGGCGGATTCTGACGATAAAAACAAATACGAAAATAAATATGTGTTCACTCCTCACAGAAGCAGTATGTATCCCTTTTTGACAGAGTCAACGCGCAGAGATCTAAGGGAAATACTGTATAAATCCTACGTGATGAGAGGGGACAACAACAATGAGTTTGACAACAAAAAGGTTGCTGCTCAAATCGCAAAACTGAGAGCTGAGCGAGCTAACATAATGGGCTATAAAACTCATGCACATTTTATTCTTGAAGAAAATATGCTTAAAACACCTGAAGAAGTGTACGACTTATTGCTTCAATTATGGAGACCAGCTTTGAAAAGAGCTAAAGTAGAAGTTGCCGACATGCAGGCAGTTGCTGATGCAGAAGGACAGGATTTCAAAGTGGCTGCTTGGGACTGGTGGCATTATTCGGAAAAAGTAAGAAAAGAAAAATACGACTTAGATGAGGCAGCAATAAAACCTTATTTGTCTCTAGACAATGTTATCCAAGGGGTATTTAACACTACAAATAAGCTATGGGGATTGAATTTTAGAGAGATATTTGACATTGACTTATATCATCCCGACGCACGCGTCTGGGAGGTAACGGACAAAGACGGAAGTCATTTGGCAATTTTCATTGGAGACTATTTTACCAGGTCTAATAAAAGAGGTGGCGCCTGGATGAGCAGCTTTAAAGGCCAGTCTAATTTAGACGGCAGCGAACGACCAATTGTTGTAAATGTTTGCAACTTCCCTGCGCCTGTAGGAGACAACCCATCTTTGCTTAGCTTTGACAACGTTGTAACACTATTTCATGAGTTTGGGCACGCTATGCACGGCACTTTAACAGATGTTACCTATGGAAGTATGGCAGGAACCTCTGGTCCTAGAGACTTTATTGAATTGCCTTCACAGCTATTAGAGCACTGGGCTAGCGAACCCGAGGTTTTAAAGTCTTTTGCTACTCACCACGAAACAGGAGAGACAATCCCAGATGAGTTGATTGAAAAGCTGTTAAAAGCTTCCAAGTTCAACCAAGGGTTTATAAATACAGAGTATTTGGCTGCTGCGCTTTTAGACATGGACTGGCATACTATTTCTACAAAAGAATCAATGAAAGATGCAAACAGCTTTGAGGAAAAATCTCTTAAAGAAATTGGATTAATAGAGGAAATAGCAGCGAGGTATAGAACAACATATTTTGCGCATATATTTTCTGGCGGATATTCTTCAGGCTACTATAGCTATGTTCACGCCGCTGTTTTAGATTCTGATGGTTTCGAAGCATTTAAGGAGGCTGGAGATGTTTTTGATCCTGAGCTTTCATCAAAATTGAGAAAACATATTTATGAAAAAGGCTCTACAGAAGAGGCTATGGATCTTTATGTTAATTTCCGTGGCCGTAAGCCTATTATAGCTCCACTTTTAAAGGTAAGAGGACTTGATGGTTCCTCCGATTAAAAGGTGTATTTATGAGGATTTTTAAAACAATACTTTATTTTGTGTTGTTTTTCTCTTGTTTGCACTCAAGTGCTCATAATCCAGAAGATTTTGTAATTTCTGAAATTGAGCGTGGACAACTAACTTTTGAAAACGAAACTATCGCTGCTGAGTACGGAGCTGCACTAAAAAGACAGAGGATCAGGCGGCTCGCCGCCATGCCTTGGTTAAAAAAAATCTACATTTTCATAAAAGCCGGATTTGAACATATTATTCCCGAGGGATTAGATCACATACTTTTTGTGCTTGGTCTGTTTTTTTCTAGTTTAAAATTTCGGCCCTTGATAATACAGGTTACAGCATTTACTTTGGCACATAGTATTACTTTGGCTTTGGCCGCAGCCGGTGTGGTTCAGCTTCAGTCATACATTATTGAACCCCTAATAGCCTTATCAATTGTTTGGGTCGCAGTGGAAAACATAGTTTTTAAAAAGACAACAAAATGGAGGCCTCTGGTAGTGTTTAGCTTTGGGCTGCTTCATGGGCTTGGATTTGCTGCACTTCTAACACAGTATGGCCTGCCTAAAGACAACTTTATATCTTTATTAATGGCTTTCAATGTAGGCGTTGAGCTTGGGCAACTTACGGTTTTACTAGCTGCTTTTATCATTGTAAGAATATCCTTAAAACGCACGACTAATAAAGACTTATTAAAAACTCCTGCATCCCTTTTTATAGGAATGGCAGGGCTCTATTGGTTTTTTGAAGCAATAGCCTAAGTAAAATTATCTCAACAACAAAGAAACTTCTAGATCTATATCGTCTAAAATTAATCGGTCCCCAAGGTTTTCAAAAAAACTACCCGAACCATATCTTACGTTGAACTTTGATCTATCAAAAGTAAAATTTGCATCCGCAGAGTTATTATTTCCTAGGTTTAGAGAGAAGCTTACTTCATGTGATATTCCTTTTATAGTGAGTGTGCCAGAAACATCATAGCTATTAGGACCGGTCTTTTTGCCAGAGTTAATCTTTAAGCTTGATGTGGGAAAAGATTCAACAGAAAAAAAGTCATCAGAATTTAGATGACCTTCTAATGATTTTTTTCCGCGGCCTTCAAGGTCATCTACGCTTAGACTTGTCATGTCTACAACAAAAATACCTGATTCAACTATATTATCCTTTATCTTAATATTTCCAGTTTTAAATTTAAGGCTGCCGTAATGACTTTTTCCTGAAATTTGTGATCCTGTCCATTTTATACTACTCGCACTGACGTCTACTTTTTGCTGCCCAAAAACAAAGGAGCAACCTAAAAGGAATAAAATTAAGCTTAGTTTTTTCATGATTTTTATTTTACCTTAAATACAAAATCATGCCAAATAAAATTTAATTGGCCAATGTTTAGTCATAATGAAAAAATTCTCCAAGTATATACATTATTATAAATCCATTGCCGCAATCACTTTGGGGTTTATGTATATAGTAGTTGGAATAAAGCACTTTACTGATCCTGATATTTTCATTGCTATAACCCCTCCCTTTGTTTATTTTCGAGAGGCAGCTGTTTATTTTACAGGGATTATCGAAATCATTGGAGGTGTACTGTTGTTGATTAATAAATACAGAAATAAAGGGGGAGTTTTGATGATAATTTTACTCCTGCTTGTTTTTCCTGCAAATATTTATTTGGTTTTTTCAGAAGAGGCACAAGCAGTATTTCAAGGAACCCGGACTGACGCTTTAATTAGGATCCCGTTTCAAATACCGTTGATTTTAATTGCTTATTGGCATTCTAGGCAAAGAGTAAGCAGGTGGGTTGAGCTTTTTTGCATCTTTTCTTTTCCGCCAACAATTATATATTTCCTAACACTGTAGCCTATTCTTCGGCCTCCCAAATATTGTTCTCCCCGTTAATGTCAGGATATTCAAAATCTGGATCCAGAACAACTTTTTTAATTTTCTCATTATAGTTGACTCCAAAAGTCCACTCAGGGCCTTTCTTCCATATTTCTACAGGGAGGTTTTTTCTGTAAATAGACCCACTTTCAGTAGTTATTTCAACAACTGCAGGCATGGGGACCTCTTTCATGTTTGCAATAGTAATTACAGCCCCGTTTTTAGCAGCCCCACTTGGGTATGAAACATCAACTACGGATTGATCCAAAGACCAGCTATTGTAGATCCAAGACCTCCAAAACCAAGATAGATCTTCTCCAGAAACATCTTCTATTGTTCTAAAAAAATCATAAGGAGTAGGATGTTTATAAGCCCACCTTTCAATGTATTGTTTGAACGCATCATCAAAAATTTCCTCACCAAGTACATTATTTCTTAGCAAGCCCAAAACCATTGCGGTTTTATAGTATTGAACACCCATATTGCGCTCGACAAGATTGTCGGGGTAAGTGATTAATGGCTCTATATCGCCCGAGGCTAAGTATTTTCCAAACATTCGCATACGTGGTTTTCTGGACCGATACTCTCCATTATTGAACTTTTCAGTGCTGAGATAATTCACAAGAGTATTAAACCCTTCATCCATCCAGCCATAAAGCCTTTCGTTTGTCCCTACTATCATAGGAAACCAATTATGGCCTATTTCATGATCTGTTACCCCCCAAAGCCTACTTCCTTTTGATTGAAAGCTGCAAAAAGAAATTCCAGGATATTCAATTCCAAGCACGTTGCTAGCTACATTTATAGCATATGGGTACGGGTACTCAAACCAGTCTTCAGAGTAGTATTCAACAGATGCTTTGGTATACTCTGTGGAGCGTTCCCAACCATTGTCTCCAATACTTTCAATTGGATAAGCAGAAACCGCCGTAGATTTTTTACCGCTGGGTAAGTTTATTTTAGCAGCATCTATAACAAAGGCAGAAGACGATGCCCAAGAGACATCCCTTGTGTTTTCCATTTTAAAGCGCCAAGTCAGCATTTCTTTATTTTGTGGTCTTGATAATGGGTCATTTACTTCTTCAGCAGATCTAATTATAACCGTGTCATCACTGCTCTCTGCCAAAACCCATCGGTCAAGTTGCTCGAGTGTATATGTTTCTAGTGGATTTAGTAGTTCCCCTGAGCAGACTACAATTTGATTAGATGGAACGGTGATATTAACATTGAAATCTCCGTACTCAAGATAAAATTCACCTTGTCCTAAATAAGGAAGATTATCCCACCCCTTAACATCATCATAAACACACATCCTGGGATACCATTGCGCCACTGAGTATATTTTACCATTTTTAGTTTCAAGAATACCCATCCTATCAGACCCATAGCTCGGGGAAATAAATGAGAAGTCAATTTTTAATGAAACTATTCCACCTTTTGCTTCCAGGCCATCGGGTAGATCTACCCTCATTCTTGTATCGCTAATTATGAATCTCGCATCAGAAATTCTTTTATTTCTTCCTTTTCCTGTAATAAGTTGAACAGCAGAGATTTTAAATCCAGCATCAAAAAACTGTCCTTTTGTTCCATTTCTACTACCTCCTAGAGGAATTAATGCATTTCCCCTAGATTCTGTTATAAATAGGTTCTGATCAAGGTGGAGCCAAAGAAAATCAAGTTTGTCTGGACTGTTATTTGTGTATTTGATGATTTCTTTTCCCATTACCACATTAGACAAGGTGTCAAGCTCTACATCGATTATATAGTCCGCTTTGTTTTGCCAGTAGGCATGTCCAGGTTTCCCCGAAACAGAACGTGTTTCAGAGCCTCCGTATAAATAAAACTCTCCATCAAAAGCTTTTAACCTGTCATATGTTGAAATAGAGTCTTGTTGACTAAAGAGAGATAGACAGATAAAAAATGTCAGCATTACGTTTTGCATTGATCTCATAATTGTTTTCTAAAGAGTAAACAATATCTATGCCCTAAATATAAGTGCAATATTTCATACATATAAATATTTATAAATAAAAACCCCCCCAAAACTGGGAGGGTTCTTTCTATTAACTAAAACTTGATTTAGTCCAGCACAATTGGAGCACCGGCCTCCTCCAAGATTTTCCCCACTTCGTCCACTTTTGACAAGTAGTTGCTTATTTCAGGCTCTAGCCTGTCAAGCATTTTTTTTGCAATATCATAGCTTTTCATATGAAGAGCAGTTGGCCCATAGGAGTTCGGATACCAACCTCCTCTTGCACTCCAAAGTCTATCGTAAATTGTTAGGTTGTCCTTTTCTCCAACTTCTTTTTTGGATTCGCTCCCACCAATTTTTCTTTCTAGTTTGTTTTTCATTTCAACAAGATCAAAAACAAATTTACTAGATTTACTAATATCGTTTTTTAGTCCCATCAGAACAGATTGATAAGTGTCAACCCTGTCTGATGCTTTTTCTATTCTGTGTTCAAGCAGCTCAACTTTTTTAAATGCTTCCGCGAGTTTTTTATAATAGCTATCATGCTGATCACTCAAAGGATTTTGGAGCGTTCCTCTTCGAATTTTCTCTACTTCTAGTTCAACAGGGCCAGCAACTTCGGAAACAACACCATTAATTCTTGTGTACAAAAATAGATCATACTTTCCTTCTTTAGCCTGCGTGTAAACCCCGCTTGAGTATCGTGACTTAGACCCACTTTTTACTGTAGTAGGAATAGAGCTTGATAAAGACCAATTTACATTAGTGACCCCTTTTTTTAACGGATTTGAAATTTTAGAAACGACATCTCCGTTTTTATTTTTAATCACTAGAATGGATTGGTTTTTTTGCTCACTCATTTCATTATCAAGAGCATCCCATCCGACAAAATCCATATTTTCCTTCTCAGCTTTTTTTCTTTTTTGCTTTAAGCTTTTAGGGGCATCTTTAACGTAATACTTAATATTGGCTCCGTATGCAGGATTCTTAGCATAATATGTTTGCCCTCCATCACTACTTGTCCCTCCGTAGATTTGGTTGTATTGTAATGCCTTTCTGGGTTTGAAAATATATCCATCTTTTTTCACAAGCTCATTATCTAGATCCCGTAAAGCGCTATAATCATCTAATACGTAAAAACTTCTTCCGAAAGTTGCTAGTACAAGGTCATTTTCTCTTTTTTGAATGGCAAGGTCACGAACAGAAATCGTAGGGAGACCAGTTGAGAACTTGTCCCAACTTTCACCTTTATTGAGGCTTACATACACCCCATATTCAGTTCCTAAAAACAGCAGATTTGGATCTACATGGTCTTGAACAATTCTCCAAAGCAGTGTTCCTTCTGGCAACCCTTTAGCAATAGACTTCCAGCTTTTTCCGCCATCTTCGGTCATAAAAAGATATGGTTTGTAATCTCCAAATTTATGATTGTCTAAAACAACGTAAGCAGTATTTTTATCATGAAGATCTGCTTTGATATCATTAACGAACGCGCTTTTCGGCGTATTTGGTAATTTATCCACAGTAAGCTTTGTCCAATTTTTACCCCCATCTTTAGTGTGCTGAATGATTCCATCATCGGTACCAACATATAAGATATTCTCGTCCAGTGCTGACTCAGAAAGAGAAGTTATGGTATTATAAGTTGACATTGCATATACATCCCAAGCATTGTCAAAGCTCTGCATTCCCCCCATAATTGGCAGAGAAAATCTTTCTTCATTTCTGGTTAAATCTCCAGAAATTGCATCCCAGCTGTCCCCTCTGTTTTCTGAGACCCAAACTCTTTGAGACCCAAAATAAATTTTTTGAGGGTTGTGATGGCTGACTAAAATTGGTGCATCCCAATTAAACCTTTCGTACGGCTCGTCTATATCCTCTTGTGGTCTAATATTGACAACCTCACGGTTTGTCATATCAATTCTATGAATGAACCCCTCTTGTGATTGGGCGTAAATGATATCTGGATTTCCAGGCTCAGTGGCAGGCTGATGTCCGTCACCACCTAAAACCACATACCAATCTCCATTGGAGATACCATTATTTTTAAAAGTCCTTGATGGCCCCCCTTGAGTATTGTTGTCTTGTGTTCCCCCATAAATATTATAGAAAGGCTCTGCATCATCAACAGCAAGTTTGTAAAACTGGGTAAGCGGAAGGTTTCCAACAAATTTCCAAGACTTAGAGTTGTCAAAAGACTCATATACACCACCATCTGTTCCAATCAACATATAGTTTGGATCATTCGCTTTGAAAGTAAGGGAGTGGTTATCGGAGTGTTTTTTTCTTTCTCGCATTGTGTAAAAATCTTTTCCACCGTTTTCCGAAACAAGAACACGAACATTCATCAAATATATCTTGTCAAAGACATGAGGCGAAGCAACAAGTTCTTGATAATAATGAGGGCCTGTTCCGCCAGAAACAGTTTCAGACATCTTTTTCCAGCTTCCACCACTGTCAACAGACTTATACACGGCTCCTTCCCTTCTGTCCAGCTCAATAGCTGCATACAAAACATTTGGCTTCATTGGAGAAATTGCTAAACCAATTTTTCCCATATTTGAGCCAGGCAGGCCATTATTTATTTTTTTCCAATTTTCACCACCATCAACACTTTTGTATAGCGCCGTTCCTGGGCCACCATCCATTAATGCAGCTACATTTCTGTGTCTCTGCCAACTCGCCAAGTATAAAATGTTTGGGTTTTCAGGGTTAATAACTAGATCAGTAACTCCCGTCCACTCATTTATTTCCAGTTTGTTTTCCCATGTTTTCCCGCCGTCCACAGATTTAAACAATCCGCGATCACCACCAGAGCTCCACAAGGGACCTTGGGCAGCAACCCAAATTACATTAGAATTTTTTGGGTGAACAATTATTTTAGAAATATGTTCAGAATTTTTAAGCCCCATGTTTTTCCAGCTTTTGCCAGCATCAGAACTGTGATAGATACCATGCCCGATTCCTACATGTCTCCCTCCAACATTTTCACCAGTACCTAACCAAATTGAGCTATTATTACTAGGGTCAATTGTAATGCATCCTGTGGAGTAAAATGGCATATTATCTGCAATTGGATTCCAGGTCGTTCCGGCATTTTCAGTTTTCCAAACCCCACCAGAACCAACAGCTACATACCATACGTTTTCATTGGCTTCATCAATTGCGATATCAGCAATCCTTCCAGACATAAACGCTGGACCAACACTTCTAAACTTGAAGCTTTTCAATGCTGAAGCAATTGGGTTTTCATCGTTTTTTTTCGTTTTTTTCTTCTGCGCACTACCATCAACAGAGGAGAAAAGTATTGCAAAAGAAACCAATAAAAGTTTCAAATATCTCATAACAATTTTGTATAGTTAGATCCACGCAACCAAAGCATATTGACACTTCGGCGGTCTGCAAAGATAATAAATTTTTTAAAACACCCTTATCTGAAACTAAAGGAGAGTCCAGCATTTATTGCATTGAAATCTTGAACGCTGTAGTCAACAAAGAACTTTAGTAAAGGAAAATTTAATGACAGACCTACGTTTTTTCTCAAATAATTCATTTTACTACTCATGTCAATCGGGTCAACAATATTGAGTTCAATTGGCATATTTCCAGGACTTGTAACATAGTCAACGATGTAGGTTCCGCCTACCTTGAAAGAGCTCTTACTCACAACTTGAGAGATAGACGCATATAGACTCACAATTTTTATATCAGCAGAACCGATTAATCCAAAGGTAGAGCTTGCAATGTCTAAATCAACAGATTGGTTGCTACCTGATATTTGTGAACTTTCCGACAAGGGGTATTCTCCAACCATTTTTGCACTTGATAATAAAACTGAAAGGTTTAATGGAGTTGCTTTAGAAAGGCTAAAATATTGGCTAATACTGTGTTTAAGCCCAATACCTAAAGCAGTGAATTCAGCCCCCTTAAATGAAACTTTTGGCATATACCTAACTATAATTTCAGACTTGAAAGGCAAGCCTAGAGCGCCTTGAACATTTGGTAATAGAAGCCTTTCAGAACTTAATATGGAGCTGTAGCCATTTGGAGATTGAAAAGAAGTGCTGAGATTAGTGTCTTGTTCTGCGGAAAAGAAATTTACAATATATTCTGTGTTAGATTCAGCTCCGAAAATCGTAGGGCTGGTTGGTCCATTAGCTACAATTCCTTCAAATCCTGCAGTCGAAAATACTTTCTGACTATTTGGAATTGCTATGCCAGTTCCAAAAAAGGTGATATCAAATCCAAATTTTTTATGAGCTTTTGCTGTTCTTGCCCACCCTTCACTCATGGATATTTGCATGGATTTAAAGAGGGGGTTAAAATAATTATTTGCAAGCAAGTTTTTATCCTGGTCAGAGGCTAATACAAAGTTTTCAACCCCGGAGAGTCCTTGAGAAAATGTTAAGTTCGTACTTATAAAAAGCAGAAAAATTATTTTTCTCATTGCGATATAAGCTTTTTTGAAATTGACGGAAAAAGATTTAAAGCATTTTCATAATATATTTTTTTAAGTACCCCGTCAGGCAGCCCTAATCCGTACATTTTCCAAAATGCATGCCTTTTTCTGAAATAATCAAAATACTCATCATTAGTTTCTAGGACCCGAAAGTACAGAAAATACTCTTCTTTTTTATAGGTGTCTTTTCCAAACATAATTCTGTCTTGATATTTGATCATAAAATTTCTTGCTGCAATTGGCTGCCTTCCAAGTTCGGCAATAACGGCACCAAACTCTGTAACAACATTAGGGTGTTCATCTAGATGCTTGCCCAGCCTTTCCAGGTCATGTGCTAGCCATCCTAAGTGCGCGTTAATAAATATTGTGTTCGGATGCCTTTTAAACATTCTGTGTTGCTCCTCAATGATGTCTTCAAAAGGAGGTATAAAATCTGAATCTCCGTAAAATCTGTTTGGCTTTTCCTTAAGCTCATACCACCTTTCATTTTTTTCATCTTTAGGTTGCCAAAACGGAAATGGATCAGCTGAATGAATTAATACTGGTATTTCTAATTCTCCGCAAACATCCCATATTGGACCTAGTCTAGGGTCATCAACTGCTACTCGGTTTCCCTTAGAATCCCTGTCTCTTAACCCAAGAGACTTATAAACCTTTAGGCCTATTGCTCCCTTTGCTACCGCATCACGAATAATATTTACTTGAGTCTCCACATCTTTTTCATTGTCAACGGAACTAAAATTAACATTTACAAACAATCCTATTCTGCCCGGCTGATTCTCATTAATGTTTTTGAGCGATTCATTTAGGTATAAGTCCTTGGCTGCTTGTGGTCCAAATCCAGAGCCGCTAAGATTAACAATATAAGCCATATTTAGCTCATCCATTTCCTCAACAAGCTTGTCTAAATCTCTGACAGGTGTATCCCATAGGTGGCTATGCACATCGATAAAGGGGAATTTTGCTTTTTCGGTTATGTTTTGTTCAACTATTAGAGATGATACAGGCTCATATTCTTCAAAACTCATGATATTTTGTTTGTTTTGAATGATGCCAATTGTATAGTAAATAGCACCACCAAAAATAGCTAGAATTAGAAGACCCTTGAAAAGGTTTTTAAAAGTTATCATTTAGTTAATCGGTATAGAAACAAATGTTTTATCCCACATTAGTTTTAGGCTAATGCCTGTAGAATCTTGATCAAAATCAATGGTGAATTGTTCAAGCTCTGGCTCTAATTCTTGAGTTTCAACAGATGTTTTTAGTACGGTAGTTTTAGGATCAGGCTGATAAACAGCAAAAAACACATCATTTTTTGTTGTCAAAGCAATAGTCCAGTTATTTTCATATGGAAACGTATATAAACCATATTTTCCAGCTGCTAGCTTTTGACTGCTAAACAATATGTCTTTGTTTGTTTCAAAAGTAGTATTTGCATTAGCGCCTGTCCTCCAGTATTTTCCATAGGGAACTAATGCACCATCTTTTTCCTCACCAAAAATTAATCTATCTTTTTTAAAGGGTCTGTGATATTCAACCTGCAAGCTTATACCATCAGCTTCAAAGCTAGCCTCTCCTTTTGGGCTCACAGGAAACAGTATTAAATAAGCAATATAAACCACAGCCACAATCAGTAACCCAGCAATTATCTTTAAAATATTTTTTATCATCGTATTGTTTTAATTGTTAAGAGTTTTAAATCTGTTTAGATATTTTCCAATCATATCATATTCAATGTTCACAAGACTCCCAATTTTTAAAGCTTGAAAGTTTGTGTTTTCATAAGTGTAGGGAATTATCGCAATTGAAAAATGGTTTGCATTTATATTAAAAACTGTCAAGCTGATTCCGTTAATACAAATAGAGCCTTTATCTATAAGTAGGGATTCAAATTTTTGGTTAAACTCAAACTCAAAAATCCAACTACCATTTTCATCTTTTATGGAAACACATTTGGCTGTGTCATCAACATGGCCCTGGACCATGTGGCCATCTAATCTACCCCCCATTTTCATTGCTCTTTCAATATTGATTGGATCCCCTTTTCTAAGAGTCCTCAAAGAAGACTTTTCTAATGTTTCTTTAATCGCAACTACTTTATGCTCACGTTCGTTGCAATTTGTTACGGTCAAGCATACGCCATTATGAGAAACACTCTGATCAACTTTTAGTTCTTTGCTGATATCACATTCAATTCCAAAAGCTAGATTGTCATTTTGTCTTTCAATACTAACAATCTCACCAACATTTTCAATTATTCCTGTAAACATTATATGTATAATATTTGATAAATTTACAGAAATAATGCCAGATTGATTTTAATTGGAAAAAAGCAAGAAAATAATAGTTGGAATAACCGCAGGTGACATGAATGGTGTCGGACCAGAAATTCTTCTGTCCATACTATCTAAAAATCAGTTTCCAAAAAACTGTGTGCCACTTGTGTATGCATCATACAAAAATCTAGAACGTACGAAAAAACATCTTTCTATGAATTGCGAGTTGCATTTAATTCATTCCTTTTTAGAGCTCGAGGAATCTGCAATTAACGTATTAGACATTGATGCACGTGGGGCAGCTGTCAATTATGGTAAAAAAGATAAAGTGATGGGAAGGCTGGCCTATCACTGTTTAGCAAAAGCTGCTCAAGATTTAAACGATGAAAAGATTGATGTTCTGGTTACCGCCCCGATTAACAAGGAAACAATTCAGTCCAAAATTTTTTCCTTTATGGGTCACACAGACTACTTAAATGAAAATATTGAAGGAAGCTCTGTCATGATGATGGTTTCAGAGTCTCTGCGAGTAGCTCTATTAACTGAGCATCTATCGCTTTCCAAAGTCACCAGTTCTATCACAGAGGATTTGGTTGAAAGCAGAACTAGGTCGGTTCATAAAACGCTGCAATTAGATTTTAATATTCGCGAACCAAAAATTGCAATGCTTTCCATTGACCCACACGCAGGGGACAACGGAGTAATAGGAACAATTGATAATATGGTCTTGGTCCCATGCATTAATTTTATGAAAAAAGAGGGTATGCTTATTGACGGACCATTTCCAGCAGACAGCTTTTTTGGTTCCATGAAATACAAAGAATTTGATGCTGTTATAGCGACTTACCATGACCAAGGACTTATTCCTTTTAAAACATTTTCTTTCGGTAAGGGAGTAAATTTCACTTCAGGACTTAAATATGTACGCACGTCGCCAGATCATGGAACAGCCTACGAGATTGCTGGCAAAGGAGCAGCTAAAGACAGTTCATTTCGAGAAGCGATTAAACTTGCCGTTGAGGTTTATAAAAACAGAAAACTCACCATTGAAACGTAATTACTGAAATTATTAGCATACTCAGAATAAATTTTTATATTTGCTGGCCTAAATTAATTTGATGAAATCTATTAGCAAACATAAAATAGAGTTCGCTGGGCTAAAAGTTGGCAAGCATCAATTTAATTTTGAGCTTAACAAAGAGTTCTTTGAAAATTTTAGTTTTTTTGACTTTAACAACATTAACCTCTGTGTTGATGTCGACTTAACTAAAAAGTCTACTTTACTGGAGTTAAATTTTCATGCCAAAGGATCTGTAAATGTTAATTGTGACATGACCAACGAGCCTTTTGACATGCCATTTGATAAGGAAGATTTTTTAGTTGTTAAGTTCGGACAAGAGTACAATGACGAGGACAATGAAATCTTGGTATTACCTTATGGTGAGCACAAAGTCATTCTAGATCAATACTTATATGAATTAGTAATACTATCTTTGCCTAGAAAACGAGTACACCCTGGAGTAGAGGATGGAACTCTAGAGTCAGAAATAATTAAAATATTAGACGAACTTAAACCTTCAGGACTCGCATTAGAATCGGATCCAAGATGGGAGAAGTTAAAAAAAATAAAAAATAAATAGTTATGGCACATCCAAAAAGAAAAACCTCGAAAACAAGAAGAGATAAAAGGAGAACACATTACAAGGCTGAGATGCCTCAGATTGCCGTTTGTTCAAAAACAGGTGAAAGCCATCTTTACCACAGAGCTTACTGGAGCGAAGGTAAACTATACTACAGAGGTAAAGTATTGATTGACAACACCGCCGTAGTAGAATCTGAATCTTAATTACTCTTTACTAACTTTTCTGTTGTCCCTTCGTCTATCAGCTTTCCCGGCGTATTAAAGCTAGACCACTTTCCATTTGTAAAGTTTTTTCCGTCAAAAATGTAGTGTGCAACTCCAAAATCTGTACAATTAGGATAATAATAGTTAACAGCAAAATGCCCGTGCTTTTCTATTCCAATTCCAATATATTCTGCTTTATCATCTCTAAAGTAGTGAAGATAATATACATCTTGATACCTAAACACCTCAACAACGCCTTTTTCGGTATTGCCAGAAAAATATTTGTAAGTTCCGCACAAGGGATCATTTTCACATTGTATCATTAGTTCAGCCTTGTTATTGAAAGGCTCAATATTGTTAGGAAAATCAGTCATATTTATCGAAGGATATAGATAACTATCTAAGTTACATGAGAAAACAGTTATTGAAATGATGAAGGCAATTTTTTTCATATCGCAAAATATTGTTTTAAAAACTTAATTATTCGTAAATTATAAATATTATCAAAAAAGTGTAAAAAATGAGAAAAAATGAGCTTTTTTTATCGTTTTTTATCAAAAAAGCGTCAAAAAGTACTAAAAAGTATATTTTTTTGATAAAAAAATAAATCTT